>NZ_JBNNVR010000033.1:0-48970 GCF_050280645.1 Pseudomonas sp. NPDC089554 | reverse complement strand
AGGCGGGTTGTCGAATATCGTCGAGAAATCCCTGGGTTCGATCGTCAAGTCCGGCAGCCATCGTTGCAGGCGCCTCGTGCGTGATGATGGGTTCGATGTTCGCCGGTACCGAAGAAGCGCCGGGCGAAGTCGAGCTGTTCCAGGGCCGTTCCTACAAGGCCTACCGCGGCATGGGCTCGCTGGGTGCCATGGCACAGGCGCAAGGCTCCTCCGACCGCTACTTCCAGGATTCTTCGGCCGGTGCCGAGAAGCTGGTACCGGAAGGTATCGAAGGCCGCGTGCCGTACAAAGGCGCCCTGGCCGCGATCATCCACCAGCTGATGGGCGGCCTGCGGTCCTCCATGGGCTACACCGGCAGCGCGACCATCGACGAGATGCGCACCAAGCCGGAGTTCGTGCGCATCACCGGTGCTGGCATGGCCGAGTCCCACGTGCATGACGTGCAGATCACCAAAGAAGCCCCTAACTACCGCGTAGGCTGAGGCTTCAAGCAATAACCGAACGGGGCTGTCACGAACAGCCCCGCGTCGTTTCCGATTTCCACTGACGAGATTGAGTCATGGCCCTCGACATTCACGCTCACCGTATCCTGATCCTCGATTTCGGTTCCCAGTACACCCAGCTGATCGCCCGCCGCGTGCGCGAAATCGGCGTGTACTGCGAACTGCACCCCTTCGACATGGACGATGACGCGATCCGCGAATTCAACCCGCGCGGCATCATCCTGGCCGGTGGCCCCGAGTCGGTTCACGAAGCCAACAGCCCACGCGCGCCGCAGGCGGTATTCGACCTGAAGGTGCCGGTACTGGGCATCTGCTACGGCATGCAGACCATGGCCGAGCAGATGGGCGGCAAGGTCGAAGGTTCCGACCTGCGTGAATTCGGCTACGCCCGCGTTGACGTAGTCGGCAAGAGCCGCCTGCTCGACGGCATCGAAGACCACGTCGACGACGACGGCGTACTGGGCCTGGACGTGTGGATGAGCCACGGCGACAAGGTCACCCAGATGCCGGGCAACTTCCATGTACTGGCCAGCACCCCGAGCTGCCCGATCGCCGGCATGTACGACGATTCGCTGGGCTACTACGGCGTACAGTTCCACCCGGAAGTGACCCACACCAAGCAGGGCGGTCGCATCCTCTCGCGTTTCGTGCAGGACATCTGCGGCTGTGAAGCCCTGTGGACCGCCTCCAACATCGTCGAAGACGCCATCGCCCAGGTGCGTGCGCAAGTCGGTTCGGCCAACGTCCTGCTGGGCCTGTCCGGCGGTGTCGACTCCTCGGTGGTTGCCGCGCTGCTGCACCGCGCCATCGGCGACCAGCTGACCTGCGTATTCGTCGACAACGGCCTGCTGCGCCTGCACGAGGGCGACCAGGTGATGGCCATGTTCAAGGAGAACATGGGCGTCAAGGTGATCCGCGCCGATGCCGAGAAGCAGTTCCTCGACAACCTGGAAGGCGAAGCCGACCCTGAGAAGAAGCGCAAGATCATCGGCCGCACCTTCATCGACGTGTTCGATGCAGAAGCCAGCAAGCTTGAGAACATCCAGTTCCTCGCCCAGGGCACCATCTACCCCGACGTGATCGAGTCGGCCGGCGCCAAGAGCGGCAAGGCCCACGTGATCAAGACGCACCACAACGTCGGTGGCCTGCCGGAGGAAATGAACCTCAAGCTGGTCGAGCCGCTGCGCGAGCTGTTCAAGGACGAAGTACGCAAGATCGGCCTGGAGCTGGGCCTGCCGTACGATATGGTCTACCGCCACCCGTTCCCAGGCCCGGGCCTGGGCGTGCGTATCCTCGGTGAAGTGAAGAAGGAATACGCCGACATCCTGCGTCGCGCCGACCATATCTTCATCGAAGAACTGCGCAAGGCCGACTGGTACCACAAGACCAGCCAGGCGTTCGTGGTGTTCCAGCCGGTGAAATCGGTGGGTGTGGTCGGCGATGGCCGCCGCTACGCCTGGGTCGTCGCGCTGCGCGCGGTCGAGACCGTGGACTTCATGACCGCACGTTGGGCGCACCTGCCGTACGAACTGCTGGAGACCGTAAGTGGTCGCATCATCAACGAGATCGACGGGATCTCGCGAGTGACCTACGACGTGTCGAGCAAGCCGCCCGCGACTATCGAGTGGGAATGATCGGGGGCCGGTATTGACCGGCAGCCGTTAGCGAGACAAGACCGAAAGCCCGCGTAACTGCGGGCTTTTGGCGTTTTTAGGCAGTGCATTCGGCTGGTTGTCGTTATTGCAGCGCTCGTTCCGCCCGCACCACCATCCAAATCCCCAACCCCGAAACCCCAGTCCCCACCAGCATCAACCACGACAGCGGCTCACCAAACATGGCCCAAGCCCACACCAACGTGACCGCCGGGCTCAGATAAAGCACGCTGGCCACCCGGGTCGGCGACGAGCGCCGCAGGCAAACCCAGTACAGCCCATAGCCGCCAAGGGTGGACAACGCCGCCGTCCACAGCACGCTCACCGCAAACCCGCTACTCGCCACCGGCATCAGGCTACCTTCCAGCCCCGCCAGCCAGGCGAAGGCCACCGCCGACACCGCGCATTGCACCCACAGGTTGGGCAGCATCCCCAACGACGCCTCGGAATGCGCATGCTTCTGCCACAACGTCGCCACCGCCAGCGACAGCATGCCCAGCAGCGGCAGGCCATAGGCCCAAAGCGGCGCGCTGCCCCAGGCCAATGCATCGTGCGACACCAGTGCGACGCCCAGCAGGCCGACGAACAAGCCAGTCCAGCCAAGCCGACCCAGCCGATGGCCGGGCAGGCCCAGCGCCAGCAGGGCGGTGCCGAGGGGGAGCAGGTCGGCAATCAACGCGGCCAGCCCAGCCGGAACGCCCAGTTCGATGCCCTTGACGACCCCCGCCACGTAGCCCGCCATCGCCAGCAGGCCAATGCCGGCATGGCGCAGCAGCACGGCAGCCGAAGCGCGGCGCAGTGCACCGATGGCCCACGGCAGCAACACCAGGGACACCAGCACGCAGCGCCAGAACACCACCAGGAACGCCGGCGCGTGGTCGATCGAGAAACGTGCCCCCACGAAACCTGAACTCCAGGCCACCACCAATGCCGCTTCCAGCACCAGCAGGGGAATGACGATACGCACGTCGGTCGTGGTGCGGCGGTCGATGACGGGGACGTCTGAATCAGGCATGGAGATCTCGCTCGTCGGCAGGCTTGTCAGAGACCTTGACCTTAAAACCGAGCTTTAATTAAATAAATCAAAACATACTGGCTAACTTATTCAGTGAATCGAAATTATGAGTCAAGTGCTTGATATAGAACTGCTGCGCACCTTCCAGGCAGTTGCCCAGCTCGGCCAGTTCCGCGCCGCTGCCGAGCACCTGCACCGCAGCCCTGCCGCCATCAGCATGCACATCCAGCGGCTCGAGAGCGTGGCCGGTGGGCGGTTGCTGGAGCGAGACAATCAGTCGGTCGCGCTGACGCCGCTGGGCCGGCGGCTGCTGGCCGGCGCGGTCGATCTGCTGGGGCGCCACGACAAGGTGTTGGGCGAGCTGCACGGCACGCAACTGGCAGGGCATATCAAGCTGGGGGTGCCTGACGAATACGCCGTGCATGTCATTCGCGACGTACTCCCGCTGTTCGCGGCAACATGGCCCAACGTGCGGCTCGATGTGGTCACTGCGCCCAGCTTGACGCTGCGCGCGCAGGTCGAGCGTGGGCGGTTGCACTTGGCAGTGGCAGTGCGGCCTGTCGGCCCAGGTAGCACTGCCCAGGCATTGGCTTTCACTACGCCGGTCTGGGTGGGCGGCGGTACGTTGGCAGAAAGCCTGCCCGACCCGCTTCCCCTGGCCCTGCATGCCACCCAATGCCCTTACCGCGATGCCATGACCGGCGCGCTCGATCAGGCGGGCCGAGCTTGGCGGATTATCCTGAGCAGCCCGTCCAGCCAGGCAGTGGAAGCTTGTGTCGAAGCAGGCCTGGGCGTGAGCCTGGTTGACCGCTCGCGAATCACGGCAGGTATGCGGGTACTGGACGAGTTGCCGCCTGTCGCTGCGCACGAGGTCGTGCTGCTGCGCGCTGTTTCGGCCCAAGAGAACCCCGCCGCGAACCTGCTCGACAGCATTCTGCGCAAGCACCTGAAACCCTGAGCCAGCGCCATACACCGCGCTGTTCTTTCCGCGGGCAGGCCCGCTTCTACACGAGTTGCGTAGTTGCTCTACGGGGACACCACCGCCCACAGGTGCATTTGTGTACGATTATCCGCCTGTGCCGCCCATTCTCGGACCTTTGCGATGAGCTCCCACTTCCCCGAAATCGCCAGCAACCGCGCCGAAATCACCGCCGCCCTCGCCGCCCTCGCCAGCCGCCACGCACCGGTCGACGGGGAACACTCGATGGCCGCGATTCCGGCACTGCATTTCCTGCGCTATTCCACGCCCGGCAAGGAACAGGCCGCCTTCGCCAAGGTGTCGCTGATCTTCGCAGCCCAAGGCGCCAAGACCGTGTTCGCCGGCAAGGCCGCCTACTACTACGACACCGCGCACTGCCTGCTGACCTCCATCGACATGCCCGTCACCGGCCGGGTGGAGCAAGCCAGCCGCGAGTGCCCCTACCTGTGTTTCTACCTGGAAATCGACCTGCGCCAGGTCGCCGAACTGGTCGCGGCGCATCAACTGCCGCCGCCGGATGCGCCACAGCATGGCCTGGGCATCAGCGCCGGCGAGTTGCCGCTGGATGTGCTGGAAGCCTGCTACCGCCTGGCCAAACTGTTGGACACGCCCAAGCACATCCCGGTGTTGGCACCGTTGATCGAGCGGGAAATCCTCTATCGCCTGCTGATGAGTAGCCAGGGCATGCGCCTGCGCCAGGCGCTGGTTGCCGGCGGTCGCACCTTCAAGGTCAACCGCGCGGTGGAGTGGATCAAGGCTCATTACGACGCGCCGCTGCGCATCGAAGAGTTGGTGCGCCACGCCAACATGAGCGTGTCGTCGCTGCACCAGCACTTCAAGGAAGCCACCGGCCTCAGCCCGCTGCAATACCAGAAGCGCCTGCGCCTGTTCGCAGCGCGTAGCATGATGCTCAAGCAACCCCGCGATGTGGGCGTGGTGGCCGGTGCCGTGGGCTACGACAACCTTTCGCAGTTCCACCGCGAGTACAAGCGGCTGTTCGGCTTCCCGCCGTTGCAGGATGCCAACCGGCTGCGCGCCGAAAGCGATTGAGCGTTTTCGATTCGGACTTTTGTGCAGCGCTTTCGGTGGAACATGCAGCGCAAGCACGTCCTGGCACCGAATACTTTCTCCATGCAGTCACTCCAACATCGCGACCGCAGGGAGAACCCTCATGCAATACACCACCCTTGGTAACACCGGTTTGATCGTCTCGCGCCTGTGCCTGGGCACCATGACCTTCGGCGACGGCGCGGGCATCTACAAGCACATCGGCGGCGCCGGCCAGCAGGAGGCCGACCAGTTGGTCAAGGCCGCGCTGGACAGCGGCGTGAACTTCTTCGACAGCGCCGATGTGTATTCAGGTGGCGCCAGCGAGCAGGTGCTGGGCCAGGCGTTTCGCAACCTGGGCCTGGCCCGCAGCGACTACGTGCTGGCCACCAAGGGCTACATGCGCATGGGGCCGGGGCGCAACGACGTCGGGGCCTCGCGTGGGCACATCATGAACGCTGTAGAAGCCAGCTTGAAACGTCTGCGCACCGACCATATCGACTTGTACCAGATCCACGCCAACGACCCGCTCACCCCGGTCGAAGAGACCCTGCGTGCACTGGATGACCTGGTGCACCAGGGCAAGGTGCGCTACGTCGGCGTGTCCAACTGGCAGGCCTGGAAGATCGCCCGTTCGCTGGGCGTTTCCGAGCACCGCAACCTGTCGCGTTTCGAGACCGTGCAGGCCTACTACTCGCTCGCCGGCCGCGATGTGGAGCGTGAGATCGTACCCATGCTGGAGGCTGAGAAAATGGGCATGCTGGTGTGGAGCCCGCTGGCCGGTGGGCTGCTGTCCGGCAAGTTCAGCCGTGACAAGCAGAAGCCGGGCGACTCGCGGCGTAGCGAATTCGACTTCCCGTTGGTGGACCGTGAACGGGCCTGGAATGTCATCGACGTGTTGTTACCCATCGCCGAGGCTCACGGTTGCAGCCCTGCGCGTGTAGCACTGGCCTGGTTGCTGTCGCGCCCGGTGGTCACCTCGGTGATTGTCGGGGCCAAGCGTATCGAGCAGTTGCAGGACAACCTCGGCGCAATCGACCTGCAACTGAGTGCCGACGAACTCAAGCAACTGGACGACGTCAGCAGCCTGCCGCCTGAATACCCCGGCTGGATGCTGGAAACCCAGGGCGCCGACCGCCTGGGGCCTATCGACCTGTGGTCTAAAGTTTCCGCCTCCTGAAGTACACCCCGGTCAGTCGAATGCGGCCAAGCTCAGGTCGACGAAGCTGCGCACCTTCGGGTCCATGTAGCGGCTCGAGGCGAACAGGGCATGCACCGGGGCGGGTGCCTCGGCCCAGCCGGGGAGTACGTGGCGCAAGCTACCTTGCGCCACCTGCGGCTGCGCCACGAAACGCGGCAGTTGCGCGATGCCCAGCCCGGCCAGTGCCAGGTTGTTCGCGGCGATGATGCTGTTGACCGCGCAGCGCGGCGTGGCCGTGACCTTCTGGTTGGCCGCGCCGTTGAGCAGGTTCCAATGGGCGCGGCCACGCAGTGTCTTCATGATCAGGTCGTACTGCATCAGGTCGCTGACGGTCGCCAGCGCCGGTGCCTGCTCGAGGTAGCCGGGGGCGGCGTAAAGGCCGTAGTCGACCTCGCCGAGCCGCCGGGCGCTGAGGCCGGAGTCCTCCAGGCTGCCGACGCGGATCGCCACGTCGAAGCCTTCATGGATGATGTCCACCAGGCGGTTGGTGTATTCCACCTCGACTGACACCTTCGGCGCCTGGCGCAGGAATGCCGCGATCCAGCGGTCCACCACCAGTGGGCCGAACTCCGAGCCCGCGGTGATCTTCAGCAGCCCCATGGGCTCGCGGGACTGCTGCGCCACCGCCGCCTCGGCAGCCTCGGCGGCGCTGAGAATGCACATGGCACGCTCGAAATAGTCGCGGCCCACTTCGGTCACGCTCAGCCTGCGGGTCGAGCGGGTGAGCAGCTGTGCGCCGAGCTTTTCTTCCATGCGGCGGATGATGCGACTGACCCGGGCCTTGTCGGTACCGAGGCGGTCCGCTGCCTGGGTGAAGGAGCCATCGGTGACGACCGCTGCGAACACGCGCATTTCGGGTAGATCGATTGATGTATTCATGGACAACAGTATTTGGCTTTTGCCTGTATTTATCAATTATCGCGTCAATTCTACAGTGAACCTCCAGTCGTTTTTCTCTGTAGAAGGACCCCGCAACATGACCCAGACCATCGGTATCATCGGCTCCGGCCTTGTTGGCAAAGCCCTCGCACACCTCGCCATCGCGGCAGGCTACAACGTGGTGATCAGCAACTCCCGTGGCCCCGAGTCGCTGGCAGGCCTTGTCAAGGCGCTCGGCCCTCAGGCTCGCGCAGGTTCCGTCGAAGAAGCCATCGCCGCTGCCGACATCGTCTCGCTCTCACTGCCCCTGGCGGTGTTCCAGGCCCTGCCGGGCGATGGCTTCGCCGGCAAGGTGGTACTCGACCAGACCAACTACTACCCAGGCATCGGCGGTTTCCGCAGAGCCGACCTGGACAACGGCGAGCTGACCTCCAGCGAGCTGATACAGCGTCATCTGAAGGGCGCGAAAGTGGTCAAGGGCGTGCACAACCTGGGCTGGATTCACATGCAGCACAACGCCCGGCCCAAGGGCGATGCCGAGCGCACGACCTTGCCGATTGCCGGTGACGACACGGCAGCCAAGCAAACCGTCACACGCTTCATCGAGGCCATTGGCTACAACGTGGTCGATGCCGGTTCGCTGGCCGACAGCTGGCGCATCGAACCCAATACGCCGATCTACTTCTGGCCCTATGCCCCCACCCTGGCCGATGACCTCAGCGACGACGAGGCCAAGCGTGCCTACCAGAAAAGCGGCAAGCCGCTTTCCCCGCACGCCGCGCGACAACTGATCGCCACTGCGCAGCGTCCGTCGCCGATTGGCGGCACGCTGGAGGGCATGCCGCCGATCCATATCGCCTTGTTCCTCGAGCAGGCCAGCTCCGCCACTGTCCAGAGCTGATGCCCCCGCATCGAGCTTTTCCAGACAACCACAGGAGGCGCACAGCGCATGAAGGTTGGAATACTCAACACCGGCAATATCGGCAGCCGCCTCGCGCGGGCTTGGGCTGGCGCAGGGCATGAACTGCTGCTGGCCAAGGACGGCGAGGCGCGCAAACTCGCGCCGTTGCTGGCGGAACTGGGTGGGCGTGCCCGCCCCGGCACGTTCGAACAGGCCGCAAGCTTCGGCGAGGCAGTGCTGTTCTCGGTGTACTGGCCGCGCACCGATGCGGTGGTCGACGCCGTAGGCGATGCGCTCGACGGCAAGGTGGTGATCGAAACCATGAACCCGCTGGGTGTCAACGAAGCGTTCGAGCACTATCACGACCACGCCTTCATGCGTGACAACTCCACTGCCGAGTACCTGCAACAGCGGCTGCCCCGCGCACGCGTGGTCAAGGCCTTCAGCCTGCTGGCCGCCCCAGTGCTGGAGGCTGCGGCCTGGGCGCAGTCGCCGCTCAAGGCCAACGTGTTCTATGCCACTGACGACCCGCAGGCCGGGCAAGTCGTGCGGCGTCTGATCGAGGACGCAGGCCTCACCCCGATCAACGCCGGGCCGCTCAGTGCCGCCCGGCAGTTGGAGCAGCTCGGTGTACTGATGCATCAGGTGGCCGCCCATGAGTACGACGGCGATGCCGATCTCATCCGTCTGGGCCTTGCGGTACTCGAGGCGAACCCAGGCCCGGTCATTCGCGAGCGCGTCGTCTGAGGTTCGCGCAGCTATTCATTCAGGAGTTTGCAATGTCAGGTTCATTGGTTGGAAAAAATGCCTTGGTCACTGGCGGTTCGCGGGGCATTGGCCGCGCGATTGCCGAGCGACTGGCGAAAGAGGGGGCGACTGTCGCGCTGACCTACAACGCCAGCCAGGTCGACGCCGAGCAAGTCGTCGCTGCCATCGAGCAGGCCGGTGGGCGAGCCTTCGCGGTACATGCCGACCTGCTCGACGCCCAGGCCATCCCGGCGTTGTTCGAGCGGCTGGACGCTGAGTTCATCGAGCGCACAGGCCACGACGCCCTCGATATCCTCGTCAACAATGCCGGCAACGCGGGTTGGGGCGGCCTGGCCGATGCCACGCCGCAAAGTTGGGACACGATTTTCGCGGTGCATGCCCGGGCGCCGTTCTTCGTCGTCCAGGCCGCGTTGCGCCGCTTGGCCGACAACGCCCGGGTCATCAACGTTTCTTCCAGTGTCGGCGCGCGCGCCATGGCGGCAGTACCGATCTACTCCATGGCCAAGGCCAGTATCAACAACCTGACCCACGCACTCGCCCAGGAACTGGGGCCGCGCGGCATCACGGTGAATGCCGTGGCGCCAGGCTGGGTGCGCACCGACATGAATGCGGCCGTGCGCGAGAGTGCCGAGAGGGTCGAAGCCATCGAGTCCGACACCGCCCTGGGACGCTTTGGTGAAACCTCGGATATCGCGGCTGTCGTGGCGTTCCTGGCGTCCGACGGAGGCTGGGTGACTGGCCAGGTGATCGAAGCCAGCGGTGGGTACAAGCTCTGATCCTGTCTTGCCCACCGCCTTGTGCCCGGGTGTCGGTCAGAGGAGGAACTTGTACTTCATACCCATGTGCACCAGCGCCGTGCGGATTTGCGCCAGGTGATCGTAACGGCGGCCACTGACCGCAGGCCAGTCGGCCCGCTCCAGGTAGTAACGGGGGCCGTCCTGTTGGATCGGGGTGTATTTGAGTTGGCCGTTCCTGCCGCGATTCACCAGGTTCACTGTGCCCTCCACATCGGTGAAGGAAAAACTGCCGACCTTTTCCAGGACGGTCTGGAGGTCCCCGGTGGCGACCGGCTCCTTGAGCGCCGCCAGTAGGCGCAGGTCCGAGCGGGTGTAGCTGGTGGCCAGGTCGATGCCTATGCCGGTGTGCCCGGGGTCCAGGCCGATGCGTTCGGGTTGGCCGATGGGCACGTCCTGCACGCGCAAACCGATCGCGCCTTCGAGTTCGCTGACGCCAGGTACGCCGTCATAGCTATTGGCATGGGCAGCGCCTACCAACGCGATCCAACGGCTCTTGCCATGGGTCAGTTGGTCAGCCTCGATCACCTGGTGTGCGTAGAAGTTCATCATCTGTATGCGCGTTACACGCGAAGGTGTGCTTTCCCAGGCCTGGCGGTAGCTGGCCAGGCAGTCGATAGCGCGCAGGCGGATGCCTTGGCGTTGCGCGGCAACCAGTACTTGTCGGAACGTGTAGCGGCCGAGTCGGTCGGTCCTGTGGCCGCGGTCCTGCGCGTTGACGTAGTCGCTCAGGTCCTGTGGCATTTCTCCGGTTTGGCTGAACAGGTCCAGGTCGGCTTGATGAAAGTCCGTCATGAAGTGCTCCAGGTAAAGCACATCTACCTTCTGCTTCTTCAGCAGTGCCATGTTGTCGATCAGGAAACGCTTGCTGCCGGCTTGCGCATGAATTTCGCCTACTACCAGCCCTTCGCTTTCCTGGAATACCGCTTCGATGAGCTGCCTGGGGTTGGCGTTTGGGAGCAGCTCGGGTATGGCAGGCCGGGTGGGCAGGCTTGGGGCTTCGAAGAATGCCTGGGCATCGTTGGCCAGGGCGTCGCGCAAACGTCTGAACTCGACACAGGCGTTTTCCGTGGCGAAGTCGGTGCAGCCGTACACGCCACTCAAGCCACGGTCATCGGGGTTCAGGGTCTGGCGGCGTAGAAGCGGGCGCATATCCTCGGGCAGTTCGTAAGGGCTCGCGGCGTGTGGGGCTGGCTCGGGCGTGGGGGCCACGCGGTTGGTCAGTCGTCCCCAGATCTTCAACGTTTTGCGCGGCAGGCCGCCGCCTCGCAGGCCAGTGCGTTCGAGCGGTTGCCAGAGGCCCTGGTCGGTGCGGCGCAGCGGCACGTTGCGGTAGAACGAATAGGGGTTTTCCGGGTCGACCACCACCCAAGTCTGTAACTCCCCTACGTAACGCACCTGGTAGGGCAGGTCGTCGACCTGTGCGTAGAACTTGCCTTCCTGGGTATAGATGCCTGCCATCATGCCCTCTCCAGGCTCGCCGACGAGAATCTCGTTGGCTTCGAACGGGGCGAGCAGTGCGTGCTGCGGTACTGGCCTGAGTGGCTCTGGCACCCAGGTTTGCAGTTCGGCCTGGGTCGCCGGCTGTTCCTCCTGCGGTTCCAGGGCAGGCACTTCGTTGGGGTCGACCAACAGCTCGCCGTTTTCGCCAAACTCCTGGGCGGCATTAGCCCCGGCGCCAACCAGCAAGGTCGCGTTGAACAAGGTGTCGATGGCCGCGACCACCGCGCCCACCACCCCGGCCTGGCGCTCGGCGGTGGTGTGGCCATTGACCGCCTGGTCGATGTTCAGCCCGGTCTCGGCCAGCCCGGCGCCCACCACGGCCAACGCCACCGGCCAGTCCACCGCCGCCATGGCGCCGAACACCTGGCCGAAGGCTTTCAGGTAGCCGATCCACAGTTGTTTCCTGAGGTCGGCATTGGAGCGCAGGGCGAATTCGGCATCGTCATGCATGCGCTGGCGCGCGGCGTCACACAGGTGGCTGAAGGCATCGTCGGACAGGGTGGTGTCCAACTGGTTGAGCGCGTCATGGTCGTGGCCGCCCCAGTTGAAGAACAGCAGGTCGAGCATGTGGTTCAGGCCCACGGCATTGCCCCGCTCGGCATGGCTGGCCAGTGGGAAGTGGGCCATGAAGCGGGCGCGGTTGTCGGCCTGGTTGGTGTTCTCCAGCACCCACCAGTACAACGCCTTGCGGTCGGCGAAATAGTGCAATGCCTCGACCTCGCCAGGGGTGTAGAGGAACTGCCCGCCGTCTTGCAGCTCCACCCGCAGGATATCGCTGGCGACATGGCCGCCGATATCGAAGGTGCATAACCGGTAGCCGGGGCTGGGGGCGTGGGTTTCACGCAACTGCTCAAGGGTCGGTGGCAGTTCGCCCAGGCCCGACAGGGCGAGGGCGACCTGTCGTGCATGGATGGCCAAGGTGCGGTTGTCGTCGCTGGCATAGGTGTCCAGTACCTTGCCCAGGAAGTTGGCCTTGGCCAGGGTGCGGAAGTCGTCGGCCTGGGTGGCCCAGAACTGCGTGAGCTTGTGCTTGAACACGTTGGAGAAATCGATTTCCCAGAATGCGCTCAGCACATCGCCAGGGGCGATGCCGATCTCGTTGTGTTCATTGAACACGTCCTGAGGAGGGCCTTCGTTGTAGAACCCGGTGAGGTAGCCGAGCAGGTCGGCGTTGTCCTGGTCTTGCACGTCGAAGCGCTGCATCACCAGCTGCGGCAAGGTCAGCGATTGGTAGGGCTGTTCGTAGTGCTCCCAGCCGCTGAAGGTGTTCGGGCTGCTCTGGGCAGTGTGGAAGCGGTTGAGAAACACCTGGTCGGGATCGAGGCTGCCATGGCCGAGACGAT
The DNA here is from genome assembly GCF_050280645.1 of Pseudomonas sp. NPDC089554. Classification (NCBI taxonomy): domain Bacteria; kingdom Pseudomonadati; phylum Pseudomonadota; class Gammaproteobacteria; order Pseudomonadales; family Pseudomonadaceae; genus Pseudomonas; species Pseudomonas sp. NPDC089554. Next base: position 36,385 of record NZ_JBNNVR010000033.1, on the reverse strand, counting down.
CCAGCAGGGCTTGCGCGGTGTCGCGGGCCAGCTGGCGCATGTCTGGGCAGGTGCTGGCCACCGCGGCGGCCAGTTGCTGGAGTTGCTGGTGAGCGGAGTTGTGCGGGTTGCTGTCAGGCATGGGGAATTCCTCGTGGTCGAGAGTTCCCCAGCTTGGTCGCAGCGGGTGCAGGAGAGGCCTTAGCGGGTTGCTACCCGCTGAAGTGCTTGCTCAGGCCCGGTAGGCCACCCATCCCTTGAAGGTCAGGGCGCAGTAGAACAGTTGCACATCGACGAAGCCGGCCTCGCGCAGCAGTGCCACATCCTGTTCTGGCGCCAGCACCGGCAGATGCGCCTTCATGGCCGCGATGTTGTTCGCTGTCTGCTCCGGTGTCGTCCCGGCAGGGCTGGCGAAGGCTGCATTGCGCATCAGCCACAGGTCCTGCTCCGGGCCCTGGTTGGGGAAGCTGTGATGGGCAACCACCAGCGGGGCACCGGGTTTGAGTCGGCGGTGGAGTTCGCGCAGGGTGCGAAGGCGTTCGTCCTTTGCCAGGAAATGCAGGGTCAGCAGGCACGTAGCGGCGTCGAAGGGGCCTTCGGCGGCGCTGTCTATATAGCCTTCGTGCAGCATCACCCGCTCGCCCAGTGGGCCGAGCAGGGTGCGGGCCAGGTCGAGCATCTGCATCGAGGGGTCGACCCCGGTAAAGCGCCAGTGTGGCTGTCGTTCGGCCAGGGCCTTGAGCTCCAGCCCGCCACCTGCGCCGAGTACCAGCACCTCGGCAGCGCTGGGCGCGCGTTCGGCCAGCAGTAGGGCGGCCATCTTGTGCAGGTCGTGCAGGCCAGGGACGATGCGTTCGGTACGCTGGATGTAGTCCGCGACCTGGGCCGGGTCGGTAAAGCTCATGGGCAAGCTCCTGGTCAGCTAATGGGGCGTTATGGCTTCCATGCTACGGCACCTGTCAAGACTCGGCGGGCCGGCCATGAAACACCGTGACAACAGTTCACTTAATATTTCTCAATTGCAGGTGTATCGTATTTGCCCTTCATTGCCAGCCATGCTGGCAGCTTGATTGCGCGATAACGAGGTACCTGCACCGATGTCCTTTACCCGTCGACAAATGCTCAAGGGCCTGACCGGCCTCGTTGTAGTGGGCCTGGGCGCTGGAGGCGCGGCACGCTACTGGCTGGGCAAGGTCGAGGACGAGCAGGCCGGCCACGACTACGAGTTGATCGCCGCGCCCCTGGATGTCGAACTGGTGCCGGGCCACAAGACCGAGGCCTGGGCGTTCGGCCCTTCTGCACCGGGCACTGAATTGCGGGTACGCCAGGGCACCTGGCTGCGGGTGCGCTTCATCAACCGTCTGCCGGTCGAGACCACCATCCATTGGCATGGCATCCGCCTGCCGCTGGAAATGGATGGCGTGCCCTACGTGTCGCAATTGCCGGTCAAGCCGGGCGAATTCTTCGACTACAAGTTCCGTGTGCCGGATGCTGGCAGCTACTGGTATCACCCCCATGTCAGCAGCTCCGAGGAGCTGGGGCGTGGGCTGGTCGGGCCGTTGATCGTCGAGGAGCGCGAGCCCACCGGGTTCGTGCACGAGCGCACCCTGAGCCTGAAGAACTGGCACGTGGACGAGCAGGGCGCCTGGCTGCCGTTCAGCATTCCGCGCGAGGCGGCCCGCAACGGTACGGCAGGCCGGCTGATCACCATCAATGGCCAGGCCGATGCAGTGACCGAGCTGCCCGCCGGGCAGGTGGTGCGCCTGCGCCTGCTCAACCTGGACAACACCTGGACCTACCGCCTCAACCTCAAGGGCAACTACGAGGCGCGGGTGTATGCCCTCGATGGCAACCCGGTTACCCCACGCCCGCTGGATGAGGACTACTGGCTCGGCCCTGGCATGCGTATCTGCCTGGCCATTCGCATTCCCGAGGCGGGCGAGGAAATTTCCCTGCGTGATGGTTTCGTGCGCCTGGGCACCTTGCGTTCGGTGGCCAGTAGCGATGCACCGAGCGACTGGCCCAAGGCCCTGCCGGCGAACCCAATCCCCGAGCCGGACCTTGAGAACGCCGAGAAGCTCAACTTCAATTTCGAGTGGGCCGGCAAGGTCTCGGTGAACACCGAGAACGGCAAGCCGCCGACCCTCTGGCAGATCAACGGCCAGGCCTGGGATATCACCGACAAGACCTGCGCCGATCGGCCGATCGCGACCTTGAAGCTCGGCAAGAGCTACATCCTCGAACTGAAGAACATGACCCAGTACCAGCACCCGATCCACCTGCACGGCATGAGTTTCAAGGTGATCGCCTCCAGTAACCGCAAGATCGTCGAGCCGTGGTTCACCGACACTTACCTGCTGGGCAAGAACGAACGCGCCCAGGTGGCGCTGGTAGCCGATAACCCCGGCACCTGGATGTTCCACTGCCATGTCATCGACCACATGGAAACCGGCCTGATGGCCGCGATCGCGGTGGTCTGATGCGCCCTCGGATCATCGATCGCAGTCGCGACCAGGAATTCATGCAACTGGCCCTGGCGCTGGCCGCCGAAGGCGCGGCGCTGGGCGAGGTGCCGGTGGGGGCAGTGCTGGTGCAGCATGGCCAGGTGATCGGACGCGGCTTCAACCGCCCGATCACCGACAGCGACCCGAGTGCCCATGCCGAAATGGTCGCCATTCGCGACGCGGCCAAGGTGGCAAGCAACTACCGGCTGCCGGGCAGCACCCTGTACGTGACCCTGGAGCCCTGCAGCATGTGTGCGGGGTTGATCGTGCATTCGCGCGTCGAACGGGTGGTGTATGGCGCGCTGGAGCCCAAGGCGGGCGTGGTGCAGAGCCAGGGGCAGTTCTTTGCCCAGGGCTTCTTGAACCATCGCGTGCTGTATGAAGGTGGGGTGCTGGGCGAGGAGTGTGGGCGGATTTTGAGCGAGTTCTTCAAGGCGCGGCGGGCCAGGGGCTAGCCGACCCAGGCTCACATCGGCGGCGTGGATTGCGCCGGCTTGTCCTTGTTGATCCCCGGCACCTGCAAATTGCCCTCGGCCGCCGGGCCTTCGAGCTGCGGCTGGGTCACCCAGGTGAGGATGTCGTAGTAACGACGGATGTTGGCGACGAAATGCACCGGCTCGCCGCCGCGCGCGTAACCGTACTTGGTCTTGCTGTACCACTGCTTCTGCGACAGGCGCGGCAGCATCTTCTTCACGTCCAGCCACTTGTTCGGGTTCAGGCCCTCGCGCTTGGCCAGGGTGCGGGCATCTTCCAGGTGGCCGCTGCCGACGTTGTAGGCCGCCAGGGCGAACCAGGTGCGGTCCGGCTCCTTGACGCTGTCGTCGAGCTGCGCCTTGACCACCATGAAGTACTTGGCGCCACCCTGGATGCTCTGCTTGGGGTCGAGGCGGTTGGATACGCCCATGGCCTGGGCGGTGCGCTGGGTCAGCATCATCAGGCCGCGCACGCCGGTCTTGGAGGTGACCTCCGGCTGCCAGAGCGACTCCTGGTAGCCGATCGCGGCGAGCAAACGCCAGTCCACCTGCTCGACCTTGGCCGAGGCGCGGAAGTGCTTCTCGTACTTGGGCAGGCGCTGTTGCAGGTGCTGGGCAAAGGTGTAGGCGCCCACATAGCCCAGTACATCGACATGGCCGTAGTAGCGGTCCTTCAGGCGCTGCAAGGTGCCGTTCTTCTGCGACTTGTCGAGGAATTCGTTGATCTCGTTGAGCAGGCTGTTGTCCTCGCCTGCGGCCACGGCCCAGCGCTGGTCGCGGGCATCGCCCAGGTCGAAGGCCACGCGCACGTTGGAGAAGTAGACCTGGTTCATCGCCAGTTCGTTGGAGTCGACCAGGGTCAGGTCGATTTGCCCCTCATCGACCATGCGCAGTAGGTCGACCACTTCTACCGCGTCGGACTCTTCGTATTGCAGCTCGGGGTACTGCGTCTTCAACGCCGCCAGTTGCTCGGCATGGCTGCTGCCCTTGAGCACCATGATCTTCTTGCCGACCAGGTCCTTGGGCTCGGTGGGGCGCGAGCGGCCATTGCGGTAGACCACCTGCGGGGTCACTTCCAGGTACGGGTGGGAGAAGCGTGCCTGGACCGTGCGCTGTTCGCTGCTGACCAGGCCCGCGGCGGCCAGCACCGGGCCCGAAGGCTTGCCCAGCTGGTTGAACAGCTCGTCGAGGTTGTCGGCGGTCTGGATCTCCAGCTTCACCCCCAAATCGTCGGCGAAGTGCTTGACCAGTTCGTACTCGAAGCCGGTTTCGCCGTTGCGGTCCTGGAAATAGGTGGCCGGGCTGTTGCGGGTGATGACGCGCAGCACGCCGTCCTCCTTGACTCGCTCGAGGGTGCTGGGTTTTTCAACACAGGCACCGAGCATCAGGAAGAGACCGGTTGCGAAGAGCCATGTGGCGCAGCGCTGGCGCAAAACAGTGTGGAGGGACATAGGCAGCAGTATACGCAAACGACCGCCCGCACCATATCTCGACAATCTACGGGTTGTCTGGTAGCGCTTGTTGGGGTTGACGCCGTCATCGGCGAGGAATACGAAGCGTTTCGCCTGCTTTTTTCTGACCCTGAAGTCCGGTTCCACCGCCTGGCAGCATTGCCCTCTGGCGGGTGCCGAAAGCCGTGGAATTAGGCTAGAATGCACGGCCTCTAAGCACACCCCTTCCTGAGGCTGTCCCGACGATGTTGATCCTGCGCGGCGCTCCTGCCCTTTCTGCCTTTCGCCACGGTAAATTACTCGAGCAACTGAGCCAGAAAGTTCCCGCTGTTACTGGTTTGTATGCCGAATTCGCCCATTTCGCCGACGTCGATGGCGAGCTGACCGCCGAGCAGCAGCAGGTGCTGGGCCGTCTGCTCAAGTACGGCCCGAGCGTCCCGGTGCAGGAGCCGAGCGGCCGCCTGTTCCTGGTGGTGCCGCGCCTGGGCACCATCTCGCCCTGGGCCTCCAAGGCCAGCGACATCGCCCACAACTGCGGCCTGCAGGCCATCCAGCGCCTGGAGCGCGGCATTGCCTACTATGTCGCCGGTGAGCTGAGCGCTGCCGACGCCGATGCCATCGCCGCAGAGCTGCACGACCGCATGACCCAGCGCGTGCTGAGCCAGCTGGAGCAGGCGAGCGACCTGTTCAGCCACGCCCAGCCCAAGCCGATGACCTCCGTGGACATCCTCACCGGTGGTCGTGCCGCCTTGGCCCAGGCCAACGTCGACCTGGGCCTTGCCCTGGCCGAAGACGAAATCGACTACCTGGTCAACGCCTTCCAGGGCTTGCAGCGCAACCCCAACGACATCGAACTGATGATGTTCGCCCAGGCCAACTCCGAACACTGCCGCCACAAGATCTTCAACGCCAGTTGGGACATCGACGGCCAGGCTCAGGAAAAGAGCCTGTTCGGGATGATCAAGAACACCTACCAGATGCACAGCGAAGGCGTGTTGTCCGCTTACAAGGACAACGCCTCGGTCATCGTCGGCAACGTCGCCGGGCGCTTCTTCCCGAACCCTGAAACCCGCCAGTACGGCGCGGTGCAGGAGCCGGTGCACATCCTGATGAAGGTCGAGACGCACAACCACCCGACCGCCATCGCCCCGTTCTCCGGCGCCTCCACCGGCTCCGGCGGCGAAATTCGCGACGAAGGCGCCACCGGCCGTGGCGCCAAGCCCAAGGCCGGCCTCACCGGCTTCACCGTTTCCAACCTGCGCATCCCAGGCTTCGAACAGCCGTGGGAGCAGGCCTACGGCAAGCCGGGCCGCATCGTCGACGCCCTCGACATCATGGTCGAAGGCCCACTGGGCGGCGCTGCGTTCAACAACGAATTCGGCCGTCCGGCACTGACCGGCTACTTCCGTACCTTCGAGCAGAGCATCAACACCCCGCGCGGTGAAGAAGTGCGCGGCTACCACAAGCCGATCATGCTCGCCGGCGGCATGGGCAACATCCGTGAAGACCACGTGCAGAAAGCCGAAATCACCGTCGGCGCCAAGCTGATCGTGCTCGGCGGCCCAGCCATGCTCATTGGCCTGGGCGGCGGCGCCGCTTCGTCGGTGGCCACCGGCGCAAGCTCGGCGGATCTGGACTTCGCCTCGGTACAGCGCGAGAACCCGGAAATGGAACGCCGCTGCCAGGAGGTCATCGACCGCTGCTGGCAGTTGGGCGAGCAGAACCCTATCGCCTTCATCCATGACGTGGGCGCTGGCGGTATCTCCAACGCCTTCCCGGAACTGGTCAACGACGGTGGCCGCGGTGGCCGCTTCGAGCTGCGCAACGTGCCTAACGACGAGCCGGGCATGGCCCCGCACGAAATCTGGTCGAACGAGTCGCAGGAGCGCTACGTGCTGGCGGTCAGCGCGGTGGACTTCGAGCGCTTCAAGGCCATCTGCGAGCGCGAGCGCTGCCCGTTCGCGGTCGTCGGCGAGGCGACCGAAGAGCCGCACCTGACCGTCACCGACAGCCACTTCGGCAACACCCCGGTAGACATGCCGCTGGACGTGCTGCTGGGCAAGCCGCCGCGCATGCACCGTTCGGTCACCCGCGAAGCCGAGCTGGGCGATGACTTCGACCCCAGCGAGCTGGACCTCGACAGCGCCGTGCAGCGCGTGCTGAACCACCCCGCAGTGGCCAGCAAGAGCTTCCTGATCACCATCGGCGACCGCACCATCACCGGCCTCGTGGCCCGCGACCAGATGGTCGGCCCGTGGCAGGTGCCGGTGGCCGACTGCGCCGTCACCGCCACCAGCTTCGACGTCTACACCGGCGAAGCCATGGCCATGGGCGAGCGCACCCCGCTCGCGCTGCTGGACGCCCCGGCCTCCGGGCGCATGGCCATTGGTGAAGTGCTGACCAACATGGCCGGCGCACCGATCAAGAAACTCTCCGACATCAAGCTGTCGGCCAACTGGATGTCCGCCGCCGGCCACCCTGGTGAAGACGCCCGCCTGTACGACACCGTCAAGGCCGTCGGCATGGAGCTGTGCCCCGAGCTGGGCCTGACCATTCCGGTCGGCAAGGACTCCATGTCGATGAAGACCAAGTGGAGCGACGAGGGCGTCGAGAAGAGCGTCACTGCGCCGATGTCGCTGATCGTCAGCGGCTTTGCCCCGGTCACCGACATTCGCAAGACCCTGACCCCGCAATTGCGCATGGACAAGGGCGAGACCGACCTGATCCTGATCGACCTGGGCCGTGGCAAGAACCGCATGGGCGCTTCGATCCTCGCGCAGACCTACGGCAAGCTCGCCGCCCAGGCACCGGACGTCGACGACGCCGAAGACCTCAAGGCGTTCTTCGCCGTGGTCCAGGGCCTGAACATCGACGGCCACCTGCTGGCCTACCACGACCGTTCCGACGGTGGCCTGCTGACCACCGTGCTGGAGATGGCCTTCGCCGGTCACTGCGGCCTCGACCTGCACCTCGACCCGCTGGCCGACAGCCGCGGCGAAGTGCCGGCGATTCTGTTCAACGAAGAGCTGGGTGCAGTGATCCAGGTTCGCCAGGACGCTACCCCGGACGTGCTCGCCCAGTTCAGCGCCGCTGGCCTCGAAGACTGCGTGGCGGTGATCGGCAAGCCGGTCAACAGCAGCGAAGTGTCCATCAGCCTGAACGGCGAAGTGCTGTTCGACGACAACCGTCGTCAGCTGCAACGCCAATGGGCCGAGACCAGCTACCAGATCCAGCGCCTGCGCGACAACGCCGACTGCGCCGACCAGGAATTCGACGTCCTGCTCGAGGAAGACAACCCAGGCCTGTCGGTGAAGCTGGGCTTCGACGTCAACGACGACATCGCCGCGCCTTACATCAAGAAGGGCGTGCGTCCGCAAGTGGCGATCCTGCGCGAGCAGGGCGTCAACGGCCAGGTCGAGATGGCGGCTGCCTTCGACCGTGCAGGCTTTGCGGCCATCGACGTGCACATGAGCGACATCCTCGCTGGCCGTGTCGACTTCGAAGCCTTCAAGGGCCTGGTGGCCTGCGGCGGCTTCTCCTACGGCGACGTGCTGGGTGCTGGTGAAGGCTGGGCCAAGTCGGCCTTGTTCAACGCCCGTGCCCGCGATGCCTTCCAGGCCTTCTTCGAGCGTACCGACAGCTTCGCCCTGGGCGTGTGCAACGGTTGCCAGATGATGTCCAACCTGCACGAGCTGATCCCGGGCACCGAGTACTGGCCGCACTTCGTGCGCAACCGCTCGGAGCAGTTCGAGGCGCGCGTGGCCATGGTCGAGGTGCAGAAGTCCAACTCGGTGTTCCTGCACGGCATGGCCGGTTCGCGCATGCCGATCGCCATCGCCCACGGCGAAGGCCATGCGGAGTTTGCCAGCGAAGAAGCACTGCTCGAGGCTGACCTGTCCGGTTGCGTGGCCCTGCGCTACGTCGACAACCACGGCAAGGTCACCGAAGCCTACCCGGCCAACCCGAACAGCTCGCCGCGTGGTATCACCGGCCTCACCAGCCGCGATGGTCGCGTGACCATCATGATGCCGCACCCTGAGCGGGTGTTCCGCGCCGTACAGAACTCCTGGCGCCCGGACGAGTGGCAGGAAGACGGCGGCTGGATGCGCATGTTCCGCAACGCGCGGGTCTGGGTGAACTAAGGGTGTACAAGCTGGCCTTCTTCGTGCCGGCCAGCCATGTGGAGGTGGTCAAGGCCGCTGTGTTCGCCGCCGGTGGCGGACGTATCGGCGACTATGACCACTGCGCCTGGCAAACCCTCGGCCAGGGCCAGTTTCGACCGTTGCACGGCAGCCAGCCGTACCTCGGGCAGACCGGCCAGGTGGAGCAGGTAGAGGAATGGAAGGTCGAGCTGGTGGTGGCCGATGGGTTGGTTCGCGAGGTTGTCGCGGCGCTCAAGGCCAGCCACCCGTACGAGACTCCCGCCTACGAAGTCTGGCCGCTGGCCGATTTCTGAGATATCGACAAAGGGGCCGCATTGCGGCCCCTTTTGTTTTCAATCGCGGACTATCGTGCAGTCATTCTGGAGAATGATGCTACCGAGATTGTTCTTCGGTCGAGAGAATCGATGCCAACGCTCATGCCGACCGGAGGCCCTGCAATGTCCACGTTCCGTTTTGCCAAACGCCTTTCCACTGCCGTGCTTTTCGCGGTGCTTGCCTGCCTGACGATTCCCGCCAAGGCCGAGGACAACAAGGCCATCGTGTCCGCAGCCTTCGAGCGCTGGGCAGCCGGTGGCTCCAACTTCTTCAATGAAGTTCTGTCGCCCAACGTCATCTGGACGATCAAGGGCTCAGAGCCGAGTGCGGGCACCTACCGGGGCCTCAATGACTTGATGACCCGTGCTGTCCGCCCTCTCACGGCACGCTTGAGTACGCCGATCCGGCCAACCGCTAAACAGATCTGGGCCGATGGCGATCACGTCATCGTCAACTGGAAAGGCGAAGCCACCGCACGCGATGGCAAGCCCTACCGCAACGACTACGTCTGGATCATGCGCATGGAGCAGGGGCGAGCGGTGGAGGTGACGGCTTTCCTCGACCTGGCTGCCTATGACGCTGTGCTGCGTCGCATGCCATAAGACGTGGAGGACCAGGCCGGGAGAAACCATGCACCGGCCTCGGGAGACATTGCCCTGTCAAGGTGGTATTGAAAACTCAGTGCCATTATTCATGCCACGTAAATACCACCTTAACGTTCAAAGACGCCGTTGCGGGCGCTCGGTCAGAAAGGAGACAGGTTTTTCAGGGATTCATGATAAGCAATGATGTTATAGCCAACTTTCTCGTCCAGGCCACTGAGCCGCGCCTCCATCTCCTGGAGCGTTCTCTCCTGCTCTGCCCTCAGTAGCTCGAGTTCGCTGCCTTGCTTGATCTTTTCCGGATTGGCCTCGGCCCACGGCTTGACGATCTTTTCGTACCAGCTGAGACGCCCCGGATGAACGAAGAAACTGGTCGCCAGGGATGCCGGATTTCGATTGGTGTTGCCGTTCCAGTATTCGTATATGGCACGGCCAACGGTCTGCACGGCGTCAGTCGCCAAGAGGGCCGCAAGTTCATGGAAGCAGTGGGTGTCATGGTCCTTGGCCAGTTGGGAGTGGGTGACGAGTACGTTGGCGTCTGTATTGGGGTCGCCATCGAGCTTGAGTTGCAGCGTGCCGATGTTATCGCCCAGGTACTTCAACAATGGGTTCATGATTAGGTTCTTGGCGTGACTGATGGCATTGAGGGGTTGGGACATTACCCATGACGCTGCCTTGAGCTCAGGGATCATTGGGAGCCTTGCCAAGTTGTCGCGCATGCGCAACGTATCCTCTAGCGCCCTATAAGGTGCTGGGTTTGGATAGTCTTTCAGCAGGATCAGCAACATTTGCTCCGTGTCGCTGCGGTCTCCGGGCTTGGTTGGCTTGAATTCTAGGCTATCGGTCTTGAACAGGGCATCGGCCAAGGGCGTGGATAGGCTGGCCAATACATCAAGTTTGGAGAACATGCCGGTAACCAGGGCATGGCGAGCGGCTGGGTTGTCCGGTATATCGACTTCAGTGGTCCAAACTACGACGTCTTGGTAGTTGAGTTTTCGCAGGCACAGCTCGACAAAGTTCGAGTGAGCGAACAAATCTTCGAGTACGTGTAGCGCCTCTCCCAAGTAGCGCATGCCTTCAGGTGTCATGCCAGCGTCCTGTGCCGCGACCAGCTTGGCTTCCATGTAGTCGACCGCACTGTCGAAGTACCGCTTCCTTCCATATTCAGGGTTCAGTTCGTTGGCTGAGTCTTGCGGATGTACCACGGCCTCGAAGTCTGGGTCCTTGGCTTGCGGTGGTATTGCGTCCTCGTCGGTCCTGGTCGGGTTGTCGAGATGCTCTGAGGCACGATAGACGCCGAGCATTTCAGGCGTCACGGTGTATGTGGCACGACCTTCGGAAGTGTCCTGCAAGGTGTGGAATTTTTTTAAAGCGAGAAAATCGACCAGTTTCGTGAGCGCGGCTCGGGAAAACAGTGTTGGCGGTTGTAGGGGCTGACCGGGCATGTGAATCAGTGCGGCGTCGACGATTTGCGAATGGTCGCGTAGCCAGTTACCGAAGTAGATACTCATTATCTGATCGGCGTCGAAGCCGACTTCTGATAGCACCTTTTCGATGTTCCTATGACCGAACGATTTGGAGTGAAGGCCACCTTCAGGGGAAAAGCGTTTCTGCCGCGAATGCTCGATCGTTTCTTCGTCGAGATCCTCCAAAGGTGCAAACGAAAAGGTCAATGAGCCGCTGAGTTCTGGGCTGGTGTAGTCGCCATAGACGACGTCAGTGTTTGGTACTTGATCCATGAACATCAGCGTGGCCGCGTATTTATGGCCCAGGTCCTCGGGGGGGAGCTCGGCAGGGGTGGGGGCATCGCCTTCCGATGGGCCTGCAAGTTCCTGGTACAGAAGGTTGTAGACGTGCAGGCCAAAGGCCTCGAGCATGGCTGTCAACAGGCCGGCACTGTTTTCAGGGTGTGCCAGTGCCGTTTCGATCGCGGTACGGTCGACACTGATCACACGGGCCGAATAGTCATAGCTGGTCATGCCGCCTTCGCTGTCGCCCACCTGGTAGGTGGGCGGTGAGAACGTTCCGTCGAGTGCCGCTGCTTTCAGTGCCAGGAGACGATTGGCAGGCATATCCAGTCCGAAGACGGGTAGCAACAGCTGTGCGAAGAGCAGGTCGCTTGACTCTTTGGCAACGCGGCTTAGTTGGTCCATTGCAAAGGTGCTGGTCAGCGTGGTCGTGTCAGTCATTTCAGATAGCCTCGGGCTTGAGTGGGGCTATCACGATGCTGCCCTACCAATAGGCTTCGAAGCGGGAAGCTTTACATTGCGGGGCATTGTTGTTCGACGCGCTGCACGAGGGGTGGTTTTCCAGCTCATTGCTGGCGCGCATCATCAGTGGCTGACCGGCGTCGGGCAAGCCCGCTCCAGGGATTGCTGGTGTGCCTGGAGCGGCACTACGCTCAACCCTGCAACACCCGCTCCAAGCCAGGCGCCTTGTCCCCCACCAGCAAATGCCAAACGCCAGCGGCCTGTGGGCTAACCCCCTGGCAGCCGATGGCCGCCAGCCGCTCGCGCTGCACTTTGCTTTCATCCTTGAGCCGCACGCGCACCCGGCTCGACGCCACACACCGCGCCTCCAGCAGGTTGTCCCGCCCACCCAGGGCGTTCAGCCAATCGTCTGCGTGCAACACCTCGGTCGCCTGTGGCAGCTGCGCGCGAATCTCATCGGCCAGCGCATCGGCCATCGGGCCGACCACCACCTGCAGGCTGCCGCCGCTGCCGGGCCGTACCACAGCCATCGCGCCCAGGCGCTTCAGCACATCGTCGCGGGCCAGGGCTCGGTCGGCCAGCACCAGGCGCAGCCGCGTGGTGCAGGCATCTACACCTTGTACGTTGGACGCACCGCCAAGCGCGTGGATGTAGTCGCGAGCTCGTGTCCCATGGCCCACTGCGCTGGACACCTCGGCAACAGGTTGCTCTTCGCGCCCTGGCGTCTTCAGGTCGAAGCGGCGGATACAGAAGTCGAACACGAAGTAGTAGACCAGCGCATACGCCAGCCCCACCGGGAACACCAGCCAGCCATGGGTCGAGCGCCCCCAGCCAAGGGCCATGTCGATACCGCCGCCGGAGAAGGTGAAGCCCAGGCGGATGTTCAGCAGGTCGCAGATCGCCATGGAAAGCCCGGTGAGCAGGGCATGGATGGCATACAACAGCGGCGCCAGGAACATGAAGGCGAACTCGATCGGCTCGGTCACCCCGGTCAGCGCAGAGGTCAGCGCCATCGACAGCAGCACCCCGCCAATCAGCTTGCGCCGCCCAGGCAGGGCATGCCGGTACATGGCCAGGCACGCGGCGGGCAGGCCGAAGATCATCACCGGGAACATCCCGGCCATGAACTGGCCGGCATTGGGGTCGCCTGCGAAATAGCGCGCCAGGTCGCCCGTCACCACTTGCCCGTTGGCCGCTTCGAAGCTGCCGAAGACGAACCACACCAGGTTGTTGAGGATATGGTGCAGGCCGGTGACGATCAGCAATCGGTTCAGCACGCCGAAGAAGAACGCACCGATGCTGCCGCTTTCCAGCATGAGTTGGCCAAGGCTGTTGATGCCGTTCTGCACCGGTGGCCACACCAGGCCGAACAGAAGCCCCAGGGCGACCGCCGAAAGGCCGGTGGCGATCGGTACGAAACGTCGCCCGCCGAAGAACGCCAGGTAGTCCGGCAGGGTGATGTCCTTGAAGCGGTGGTACAGGCCACCCCCCAACAGGCCGCAGAGAATGCCCGCGAGCATGCCCATGTCGATCTTCGGGTCGATCACCTTCAGCGTGGCGATCAGCACCAGGTAGCCGATGGCGCCGGCCAGGCCTGCGGTGCCGTTGTTGTCGCGGGCGAAGCCTACCGCGATGCCGATGGCGAAGATCAGCGCCAGGTTGGCGAAGATCGCCTGGCCGGCGTCGTGCACCAGGGCGATGTCGAGCAGGTCGGTGTCGCCCAGGCGCAGCAGCAGGCCGGCGATAGGCAGGATGGCGATGGGCAGCATCAAGGCGCGGCCCAGGCGTTGCAGGCCCTGGATAAAGTGCTGGTACATGGTGCGTCCCCCTTATCGGTGCGTGGCGCGGCGGGCCGCGGGTTGCTGCGCGGGTTGCTGGAAGTCGCGACAGGCCTGGCGCACCGCCGCGGCGCTGGCCAGGGCCAGCAGGCCTTGGGCGAAGTGCGCGCAGTCGTGGCTGTCCAGTTGGCGGATACGCGCTTTGATTTCACCGACCTGCGGGGCGCTGACCGACAGCTCGGCCACTCCCAGGCCAACCAGTACAGGCGTTGCCAACGGGTCACTGGCTAGCGCTCCGCACACGCCGACCCACCGCCCGTGCCGCGCCGCGCCGCGGCAGGTCATGTCGATCAGGCGCAGCAGTGCCGGGTGCAGGGCATCGACGCGTGCGGCCAGGCCCGCGTGGTCGCGGTCCATGGCCAGGGTGTATTGCGACAGGTCGTTGGTGCCGATGGAAAAGAAATCGGCATGCTCGGCAAGGCGCTCGGCCAGTAGCGCCGCTGCCGGCACCTCGATCATCACCCCCAGTTCGGCGCGCTGGCGCAGGCCCAGTTCGTTGGCCAGCTGGTCGAGGCGCTGGCGTATGGCAAGCAGCTCGTCCACCTCGGTGACCATCGGCAGCATGATCCGGCAGCGGCGCTGCGGGCTTACTTGCAACAGTGCGCGCAATTGCTGGTCGAGCAGCTCTGGGCGCACCTGGCCCAGGCGGATACCACGCAGGCCCAGCACTGGGTTGGCTTCGGCCGGCAGCGGCAGGTAGTCGAGTTGCTTGTCGCCGCCCACATCGATGGTGCGGATGATCACCGGGCGCTCAGGCATGGCATCGAGCACTGCCTGGTAGGCGGCGCGTTGTTCCTGTTGGTCTGGCGCGGTATGGCGGTCGACGAAGAGGAATTCGCTGCGCAGCAGGCCAATGCCGTCGGCACCTAGCGCCAATGCCTGGGCAGCTTCTTCGGCACCGGCGACGTTGGCGGCCACTTCGATGTGCAGTCCGTCGCGGGTGCGCGCCGGCTCATGTGCCGCTGCTTGCTGTCGCTGGCGTTGCTCGCGGCGCTGGCGGCATTGCTGCTCGACATCGACCAGGCGCGCGGCGTCGGCGCGGGTTTCCAGGCGACCTTGCTCGGCATCCAGCACCAGCGGCGTACCCAGAGGCAGTGACAGAACCGCTTCGCCTAGCGCCACCAGGCACGGCAGGCCACGGGCGCGGGCCAGGATGGCGACGTGGGAAGTGGCGCCACCGGCCGCCATGCACAGGCCGGCGATGTCGTGGCGGGCGAGCAGCAGCAGGTCGGAAGGTGTCAGCTCGTGAGCCACGATGATCGCCGAAGGCGGTAGCTGCAACTCGCGGGTTTCACCCAGCAGGGCGCGCAGTACACGCTGTTGCAGGTCATGCAGGTCGTTGGCACGTTCGGCCAGCAAGGGGTTGTCCAGGCTACGCAGGACCTGGCACTGCGCCTCGATGGCGCGGCTCCAGGCGTGGCTGGCAGCCACGCCCTGGGCGATATGTTGGTGGGCGCTGTCGAGCAGCTCGGGGTCATCGAGCAGCGCCAGGTGGGCTTCGAGGATCGCAGCGGCGTCCTGTTGGCCGCGTGGCAGATGGCGCAGGTCGTGGTCGATGGCATGGCGTACCTCGGCCTGTGCCTTATGCAGGGCTTGGCGCTGGGTTTCGGGGTCGTTGTGCCCGGTATCCTGTGGCAGGGTGATGTCGTCGAGTCGGGCCAGGGGGCCGTGAGCCAGGCCGGGGGATGCGCAGACACCGGCCAGAATGCCCGGTTCGAGAGGGTTGGCTATGAAGGTGGGGGGCACCGGCGAGGGGGCATGCCGCTCGCCTACCGTGGGTGTTGCCAAGGCGGCGAGCAGTGCTTGCAAGGCGGCTTGGGCATCCGGCCCGGTGCAGCTGACTTGCACTTCATCGCCTTCCCCCACGCCCAGGGCCATCATTGCCACCAGACTGTTCAGTGCGGCTTGTCGTCCAGCGAAGTGCAACTCGGCCTTGGCCTGGAAGCCTTGTGCGGTGCGGCGCAATAGGGCGGCAGGGCGGGCGTGCAATCCGCCCTGATGAGCGACACGAGCAGTGCCGCTCACACTATGTAGGTGGGCGTCTGTCGGGGTGCTGGAAGTGCTGGCGTGGCCCTGCACCTCGAGCAGCGGTGTATCGGGCGTGGCGGTGCTCGCTTCGAGCCGCTGCACGGCGAAGTCTTCGCCATTGCCGATGAGCATCACCGTGACCAGGCTGACGCAATGCTGCGCCACTCGATCCAGGTCGAACTGCACCAGCGTTTGGCCGCGTTCCACCCGTTGGCCAAGGCTCACCTGGGGGGCGAAACCTTGACCCTGCAATTGCACGGTATCTACCCCGATATGCAGGAGGATTTCTGCCCCGTTGTCGGCTCGAAGGGTCAGGGCATGGCCGCTGCGTGCCAGCTGGACGACCTCACCGGCACAGGGCGCACGCAGGCAGTCGTCGATGGGGTCGACGGCAATGCCATCGCCCAGGGTGCGGCTGGAAAACACGGGGTCCGGGACCTGTTCCAGCGCCACCACCGGCCCGCTCAAAGGGGCATGAAGCGTGATTTTCTTATTGTTGGACATCCGCTGTTCCTCGTGGCGTCAATGCGTACGGGTGACTTTGCTCAGGTAGCGTGGTTGGTCCGGGTCCATCCCCCGGGCCACGGCCAGGTGGGCGGCCATGACGTAGAAGCTCTGGATCGCCAGCAGTGGGTCCAGCGCCGGGTGGCTGGCGCGGGTCAATGTGAGGTCGCGTTCGGCGATGTCGTCGGGGGCTGCCAGCAACACGCGGGCGCCGCGCTGGCGCATGTCGGCGGCCAGTTGCAGCAGGCCGGGTTGCTCGGCACCACGAGGGGCGAACACCAGCAAGGGGTACTGGGCGTCGATCAGGGCCATCGGCCCATGGCGCACCTCGGCGCTGCTGAAGGCCTCGGCCTGGATCACCGAGGTTTCCTTGAACTTGAGCGCCGCTTCCTGGGCAATGGCGAAACCGGCGCCACGGCCGATCACCATCAGGCGCTGGCTGTCTTGCAGCATGTCGACGGCGTGTTGCCAGTCCTGTTCGGCGGCTTGGCGCAACTGCGCAGGCAGGGCGTGGCCTGCGTCGAGCAGGGCACGGTCCTGGCCCCAGTGGGCGACCAGGCGTGCGCTGGCAGCAAGGGTGGCGACGAAGCTCTTGGTCGCCGCCACGCTCAGCTCGGGGCCGGCGCCGAGCGGCAAGTGGTGCTCGCAGGCTTGTTGCAGCGGGGAGTCTTCGGCGTTCACCAGGGATACGGTGGTTGCCCCGGCTGCACGCAGGCGGCGCAGGCTTTCGACCAGGTCCGGGCTCTGTCCCGATTGCGACAGGCCCAGCGCCACCTGACCACGCACGTGCAGTGGCGCCTGTTGCAGGGTTACCACCGACATCGGCAGCGACGCCACTGGCAGGCCCAGTTGCTGCATTGCCAGGTAGGCGAAGTAGCTGGCTGCGTGGTCGGAGCTGCCGCGGGCGATTGTCATCGCCACTTGCGGTGCGAGCCCACGCAGGGTTTCGGCCAGCGCCGCGCAGGCGGGCTCATGGTGTTGTAACTGGCGTTCGACGACATCGGCACAGGCGCGTGCCTCTTCGAGCATCCTTGAACTCACGAACGATCTCCTTCGACCATCACGGCGGTCAGATTGAGTTGACGATCCAGCAACACAGCATCCGCCCACGCCCCAACCTGCAAGCGGCCGCGATCGGCCAGGCCCAGGTAGTCGGCGGGGAACTGCGAGAGGCGCTGCGAGGCTTCGGCCAGGGGCAGGCCGACTTTCACCAGGTTACGCAGCGCCTGGTCCATGGTCAGGGTGCTGCCGGCCAGGGTGCCATCGGCCAGGCGCACCCCTCCCAGGCACTTGGTCACGGTGTGGCTGCCCAGGCGGTACTCGCCGTCGGGCATACCGGCGGCGGCGGTGGAGTCGGTCACGCAGTACAGGCAGGGGATGGCCCGCAGCGCCACCTTGATTGCGCCGGGGTGCACGTGCAGCAGGTCGGGAATCAGCTCGGCGTAGCGGGCGTGAGCCAGGGCAGCGCCGACGATGCCGGGCTCGCGGTGGTGCAGCGGGCTCATGGCGTTGTACAGGTGGGTGAAGCTGCTGGCGCCTGCCTCCAGGGCGGCAACGCCTTCTTCATAGCTGCCCAGGGTATGGCCGATTTGCAGGCGGATACCGCGTGCACTGAGGGCGCGAATCAACGGCAGGTGCCCGGCGATTTCCGGGGCGATGGTGATGACCTTGATCGGTGCCAGCGCGAGATAAGCCTCGACCTCTTCGAGCAGTGCCTGGTGCGCGAAGTTCGGCTGCGCACCCAGCTTGCCAGGGTTGATATACGGGCCTTCGAGGTGCACGCCGAGTATCCGCGCCGCCTGGCCACGGGGTTTGCACAGGTGTTCACCGAGGGCGCTCAGTACCGCGTGCAGTTCCTCGCGCGGAGCGGTCATGGTGGTGGCCAGCAACGAGGTCGTGCCGAAGCGCAGGTGGGTGCGGGCGATGGTGGCGAAGGCCTCGCTGCCTTGCATCACGTCGCTGCCGCCACCGCCGTGTACGTGCAGGTCGATGAAGCCGGGCAGCAGGTAGGGCAGGGTGTTGTTCGCCGGGTCGCAAGGCTCGCCCTCGATGGCGCTGATACGCCCGTCGGCCAGAACCAGTTGGCCACGCACCCAGCCAGTGGGGGTGAGGATATTGGCGAGTTCCATGGGGGGCTCCGGTTCAGCGCCGCAGTTCGGCGACGAAGTCGTAGTAGTCGTTGCGGCAGTAGGTGTCGGTCACTTCGATGGGGGTGTTGTCGTCGAGGTAGCCGATACGGGTCATCAGCAGCATGGCGGTGCCGGGTTCGATGCCGACCTGGGCGGCCAGTTCGGCATCGGCATTGATTGCGCGGATGTGCTGGAGCGCCCGCACCACCGGTTTGCCGAGCTGGTCCAGGTGCTGGTAGAGCGAGTCGCCCACGGCTTGTGGGTCGCCGAGCAGGCGGGCGGGCAGGGTGCTGCATTCCACCGCCATGACGATGTCATCGGCCTTGCGCAGGCGCTTGAGGCGCGCCACCTGGTCGTTGGGCGACAGCGCCAGGCGTACCAGTTCTTCGGCGCTCGGCGCGCCAATGCGGCGGTCGAGCCAGTGCGAGCTGGGCGTGAAGCCTTTCATGCGGAGCATTTCGCTGAAG
Organism: Pseudomonas sp. NPDC089554; assembly: GCF_050280645.1. Classification (NCBI taxonomy): domain Bacteria; kingdom Pseudomonadati; phylum Pseudomonadota; class Gammaproteobacteria; order Pseudomonadales; family Pseudomonadaceae; genus Pseudomonas; species Pseudomonas sp. NPDC089554. The sequence continues at coordinate 17,722 of NZ_JBNNVR010000033.1, read as the reverse complement.
CTGGAAAGGCGCGACAGCGGTTGCTCCAGGCGTGGGGTGATGAAGGTGCCGGAGCCCTGGACTCGGCGGATCAGGCCTTGCTCGAGGAGCACTTCCAAGGCTTTGCGCGCAGTGACGCGGGAAATGTCCAGGGCCTCGCTCAAGGTGCGCTCCGAAGGCAGCGCCTGCTCGGCGCTCCACTGCCCAGCATGAATGGCCTGTTCGAGGTTGCGGGCCAGTTGCAGGTACAGCGGAGTGGATGCGTTTTCGTCCGGGCGCAGGGTGGTCAATGGCTGCATGGAGGTAGAGTTCCGATATCGTCGTGGTGAAAAACTAATACCACTTAGATACCAGGTCAATACCACTGGTCTGCTGCTCGAACCCTGCGCCAGCGTTCACAGCGACCGTCAAGCCGTGCCGATTTCCCCTCCATCGAGGCGTTGGATCACCACGGTAGAGGCCCGCGGACGGACCTTGGTACCGGTCGGCGTAGCGTCGGTGGCAAGGTCGGTATAGGGCCAGTTACCTGGGTGCTGGATGTTGATGAACAAGGTCTTGTTGTCAGGGGTGAAAGCGATGCCGGTCACCTCGCAGCCATTGGGGCCGACGAAGAAGCGCCGCAGGTCGGCCTGGTTGTGCGCATCGATCGGCACCTGCTTGCCGTTGGCATCCGTCAAGGCCGTGGGAATCACTGCCAGCAACTGGTCGTTGGTATGGCGGGCCACGCTCGCTTCGCTGTTGTCGGTTTCGAACCACAGCACGCCACGGCTATCGAACAGCATGCCATCTGGGCTGGCGAACTGGTTCAGTTCGGTCAGCCCCGAGCGGTTGATGTCCGGCGCGCCGTCGGCATTGGCGCCGAACACGAAGATGTCCCAGGTGAAGCGCTGGTGATCGTCGCTGTCATGCCAGCGGATGATATGGCCATGGCGGTTCGGGCCGTGGGGGTTGGCGGCGTTCACCTGCTCCGGGGTGCGGATGGTGTTGTTGGTCAGGGTCAGGTAGGCATCGCCGTTCAGCGGGTTCACGGCGGTCCATTCCGGGCGGTCCATGGGGGTGGCGCCGAGGGCGTCGGCGGCGCCACGGGTGTTGATGATGATACCCGGCAGGTCGCCGTACAACGCACCCAGGGTGCGGCCATCGGTGGTGGCGCTGGCGCTGTCGAGCAGCAGCCACACGCCGCTGCCGTCACTGTCGAAGCGGGCCACGTAGAGTTTGCCGTGGTCCAGGTACTTGGCGCCGGTGGCCAGGCGGTCGGCTGGGTTGGCGTCGGCAGGGTCCCATGGCGCGTCGGAGACGAACTTGTAGAGGTATTCGTTGTTGGAGTCGTCGCCGCTGTACCACACCAGCGGCTTACCCGGTACTGCCAGCCCTGGGCAGCAGCCTTCGTGACGGAAACGTCCCAGGGCGGTGCGCTTCACTGCCCGAGTGGACGCATCGTAAGGGTCGATCTCGACGATGTAGCCAAAGGTGCTGGCCTCGTTGCGGTAGTCGTCCAGGGCGCTGGCGCCGCGCGGGGTGACGTCGAAGCGGGCGAACTCATCGTTCACTTCGCTGGCATCGCCTGCGGCGGTTTCCCAGCGGAACAAGGTGGTACCGGTGCTCACGCCGATACGTTCCTGGTCGGCCGGGCGCTTGGCCTTGTTGATGAACACCAGCGGCCAGTTTTCCTCGCAGGTCAGGTAGGTGCCCCACGGGGTGTAACCGTTGCCGCAGTTGTTGTTGGTGCCGCGGGTCTGGGTGCCGGTGGGCGAGAAGCGCGTCTTGACGTGCTCGGAGCCGCGCAAGGGGCCGGCGATGTCCATCAGCGAGGCGCTGGTGAAGCGGCGGTTGAGCGGGTCGTTGTGCATCACCTGCCAACGCCCGTTGACCTTGCTCAGGCGCACCACGCCCGCACCGTGGGCGTTGATTTCCTTGCGCACCTCTTCGGCCGGGCGCTTGCCATCGACCTGGGTCGGGCCGTTCGGGTGCAGGGCGGCAGGCTCGATGTATTCGAAGTTGATCGCCAGCAGGCCATCGTCGGCGCTGCCATTGATCGGGAAGAAATGCATGCCGTCATGGTTCTGGCCCATGGCGTTGGCCTGGTCGACGGCGGTGTTGCTGCCGTCGGCCTGCCACGGCCGGGCGTGGTCGTTCAGCGGCGTGCCCCAGGGCGCCAGAACGTAGGCGCTGTAGCCGGCTGCAATGGCGCAGCCGTCGGTACGGGAACCGGCAATGGACGTGAAGCCCAACTTGGGCAGTGGCGGCTGGGTAGGTTGGGGCGGGGTGGCCTGCGAGGCACTGTCGAAACAGCCTGCGAGGCCAGTGCTGGCAATCATCGCGATCGCCGCGCCCAGGCTGCCTCGCAGCACGCTGCGTCGGCTCAGGTAGGCATCCATGACGCTGGCCATTGGCAGGTTGCCGCTTGGGTTGCGGTCCAGTTTGTCGCCGGTCTCTCGACTCATCAGGGTGTCCTTGTGTTGGCTGAGTGTGAGCGAACGGCGACTTTAAAACCTGGGTATGACGGTTATCTGACAAAAAGGTTAACAGGGTTTGAGTGAGGTGCAGGGCCGGCCTGCACCTACCCACTTATCGTTCGTGTTTGGCCTGCACGTTCGAGGTCCACTGCTCGGTGCGGTTGTGCCCGCTGGTGCGCAGCAGCCCGAGGTCCAGAGCATTCTCCCCACCTGCACTGCCCTTGCCCTTGGCGATGTCGGCGATGGCGGTGCCGAGGTCTACGGGCGAGTTGGAGGCATCCACCGAGACGTCGCGGCGGTAGTCGCTGCCGCTGAGGGTCTCCCGGCTGACGCTGCTGGCGCGCAGGTCCACGTTACCTGCGACCGATTGCACCCGTGCGCCGACCAGTCGTGCCTCGCCCCCCACGTTCAGCTCGACCCCGTCGCTGCCCTTGAGGGTAGTTTGGTGGGCCACGGTGTCGCGTTGCTGATGCGACAGCTCGAGCTTGAACGTGGGCGAAAGGCCGGGCTCGGCCTTGCTGGCCGTTGCACTGACCTTGTCGCTCAGCTCACCCTTGGCGGGCCCGGCGAGAGCGTTGACCGCATTGGCGTAGCCTTGTGGGCTCTTCTCCTGGCTCAGGCGACCATCAGCGTTGACGCTCAGATGATCGATGCGGTCCTTGCGGCTGGCCAGCAGCAGGTCGCCACCGACGTTGCCGGTGATGTGCCCGGCCTCCAGGCTGGCGCCCTCTATACGGGTATCGCCACGGCTTTGCAGGTCGATGTGGTCGGCGCGCAAGGTGCTGGCGTTCCAGGTCTGGTCGTTGCGTTTGTCCAGGCCGACCTGTAGCCGACCGTGCAGACCACGGGTGCCTGCGTCCGAGGTTTCGCCTGCGGTGAGGTTGAAGCCTGCGCCAGCGCTGATGTCGAGGTTGTCGCGGTATGCCTGGTTGTCGGCTGCCTCGATACGCATGCCGCCATGGCTGGCGTTGAGTTCGATGCGCTGGGCCGACGCCTGCAACCCCTCCAGGTGCAAGGCGACGTCCTCGCGGCCGCTGCTGTTCATTTGCAGCGTGCCGCTGCTGGCAATGCTGGCGCCGGTGGCATTGCTGTCGCGCTCCTGTTGCTTGCCATGGGTGAAGTGCCCACCCAGGGCGCCGCCCTGGCCGGTGCCTTGCCGGACACCCAGCTCCAGGCCGCCGCCGAGCCTGCCGCCGCTTGCCTCGGCGGTGTCACGGGCAGCCTTGACCTGAAGCAGCCCGCCGCTGTCGAGTTGCACACCGGCCACTGGCGCTTCGCGGCTGCCAATACGGGTGCCTTCGAGCAGCAGGTCGCGAGCCGCGCCTAGCGTGACGCTGCCTTTGGCATCGACCTGGGCTGCCTGGGCAGTGCTGGTGCTGGCCCGGCGCTGTTCGTGGTCAAGGTAGCCGCGGGTGTCGAGGCCGGTACCAGTAGGGCGGTTGCCGCCCTTGGCCCAGGCGTTGCCATCCAGTTGCCGCGACTGGCCGGTGGTGTGGTCGGAGGCCTGTGCCAGGGTCAGCTTGCCAGCGCTGTGCATCGAGACATCGCCGTCGCCTGCATCGATGCGCGTGCCTTCATAAGCGCCGTCGCTGCCCAGTTGTACCTGGATACCCTGCTGGCCATAGAGGCTGCCGACCCGCGCGGTGTCGCCGGTGTCCTGGCGCTCGAGCGAACCGCCCTTGCCCGCCAGGCGTGCGTTCACATCGCTGCCGGTGCTGGTATCGACCCGCGCATCGCCGCCGAAGCTCAGGCGCTGCACCTGTTCGTGTCGTTGGTTTCGCGCAGCGTTCATCTGGTGTTGGTTGGCATCGATGCGCAGGGTGCCGGTTTCAGCACGCCACGCCGTGCCTTCATCCTGGATGCGATCAGCCCTCACCTGAACCGAGCCGCCAGACAGCTCGCTGACCTGGGCGAACCCTCGACGCTGGTTTTCCAGGCGCTTGAGGTGGTCGATGGTCATTTCGCCACCGACGCTCGGTGGCGCCATGGCGTCCTCGGGCGAGGCCTGCTGGAAGCGCGCAGCCTCTTCGCCGAGCACCAGGCGTTCGATGGGGCGGGTCAGGTCGCGGTATTCCACGCTGGCGCCGAGGCTGGCCTGCCAGTCGCGGTTCAGTTGCTGGCGCTCGTGGATATCTTGCACGGCGCGATTCTCGAGGGTTTCAGTATTGACCTGCAAACGCTCGCCGGCCTTGACCTTGGCAGCCTCGGTCACCAGCGTGTGGGTGTCGATGTTCAGGTCGCCGCTGGCTTTCAGGGTGCTGCCTTGTACCTTGCTGTCGCGTTCGGTCACCTGCTCCAGGCGGTCGTGGCCTTCGAAGGCGCTGCCAAGTCTGTCGATGCCGCCGGTCAGCGCCAGGCCGCCACCGCTCTGGCGCGTTTCGCTGCGGATCTGCTGTTCGTTGCGAGTGGCCCCCAAGGTGATCTGTGGTGCCTTGATGTCGAGGTCACCGGAAACGGCTTCGACGTGCGAGCCATTGACCTGCAGATGGGCGCCGCTGTTCAAGTCGACCGAGGCACCCTTGAGCACGCTGGCGACCTGGGTGGTTTCGCTGACTTTCTTCTGGGTATTGGTGACGTCGTAGCCGAGGCTGACGCTGTACTGCCTGGACTCCGGCTTGCCGTCCTGGGCCTCCTGGGTTTGCTTGGCACTAGCGCTCAAGCCCCGTTGGTGGGTGGTGGTGTCGCTGTCGTTGCGTACCTGGGCGCTGTCGACGCGCAGGTCGCCCTTGGCGTCGACCTGTAGCTGCTTGCCGGCCTCGACCTTGGCACCCTGGATGCGCAGTTCCTCGGCGCTGGCCAGGCGCAGGTTGCTGCTGGAGACGATATCGCTGGCCAACACTTGCTGCTGGTCGGTGGTTTGCTGGTGTTCGTTGGCGAACAGGCCGAACAGCTTGCTGTTGCGCTCGCGCTCGGTCGCGGTGGACTGGTTGTGGTCGGCCTCGATCGCCAGGGCACCCTTGTCGCTGTAGAGCACAGCGTCGTCCTTGGCCATGACCTGGCTGCCCTTGACCGCGACCTGCTCGGCGAACACCTCGAGCTTGCCACCGGCGTTCACGGCACTGCCGAGCCTGCTTTGACCTTGCAGGTCGACATCGCTGTTCTCACCGAAGAACGCACCTGAGACCAGGTCGCCGCTGTAGTTGTTGTCGTTGCGGGTTTGCTGTTGGGTCGTGGTGCCGATATCGACCTGTTTGCCGGTCAGGCTCATGTCGCCTTGCGCAGTGACCTGGCTGCCCTGCACCTTGAGGGTGTCTCCGGCCTTGGCCACCAGGGTGGCGCCGCTGAGCGCGCTGGGCTTGGCGGTTTCCTGGTAGTGCTCGGTGTCGCTGGTGCCGCGCCACAGGTGCTTGCGGTGGCGCACCTGTTCCTCGGTACGTCGGCTTTCGACGCCTGCTTCTATATCCAGGCGCTGGGCGCTGTCGAGGTTCAGTTCGCCGCCTGCCTGGAGCTGGCTGGCCACCAGCTTCATGTCGTCGCCCGATTGCAGTGTAAGCCGCTCATCGGCGTGCAGGCGGGTGCCCTCCAGGGTGCGGTCGGTGGTGCTGCGCTGGCGCTCGTAGGTTTCGGTGGTGACGAACAGCCACTTCTTGTTCCAGCTTTCCTGGTCGCGCTCGATGTTTTCCCGTTCCTCGGCGTCCAGGGTCAGCTTCTTGCCTGCCTTGAGCTCGACCTTGCTGCCTTTGCCCTGGGCAGCACTTAGCTGCAGGTCATCGGCGGCGGTAAGGAGCAGGTCGCCCTGGGCACTTTGCAAGTCGGCGACCTTCTGGCCATCGCCACTGATCTGCAAGTCACCCGCCGAGCTGATGGCAATATCCTCCCGTGCGCGGACGTCGACCGCACCCACGCGCACACCGGCCCCTTCGCCGGTGCTGATGATGCGTATACGCCCGGCATGCATGGCGCCGAACAGCTTGGCATCGATGGTCGCCGGCGTGCCTGGCAGGTGTTGCAGGACTTCTGCGCTGGCGGCGTCGAGCAGGTTGTGCCCGACCGTGATGTTCAGGTCGTCCTTGGCGCGCAGCGGGCCTTGGTTGTCGATGCGCGGGGCGATCAGCTCCAGCGCTCCGGATGAGTTGCTCTGGCCAAAGCCCTGCACGGTGAGGGTGCCGTCGGCATTGAGGGTGTCGAGAAAACGCAATTGCTGCTCCTGGATCTTTGGTATACCGACGACGAAGCCGGCCCGTGTGGTGTTGATGAAACTGCCGCCGTTGAGGGTGATGCCGTTGGGGTTGGCGAGGATGTAGTCGGCGGGGCGGCCGAAGATTTCCTGGGGGCCTTCGATCAGCGAGGCATTGCGGCTGATCACTTCGTTGAGGATGGTCGAGGCGGCGTGGCCCTGGAACTGGGGGTTGGCGGCAAGGTGGCCGGCCAGTGCCGACTCGCCAGCGTGCAGCGAGTTGTTCAGCACCGCACCGGCCTGGCCAACGTTGTAGTCGACGTACTGGTTGTGCGAGAGCCCGGTGGCGTTGGGCGCGACGATGCCGACCACCGCGACGCCGTTGACCTGGTCTATCAGCGGTGTGCCGCCGGGGCCGAGGCTGGGTTGAATGCCACTTGTGGCAAGCAGTTGGGGGGAGGCGCCCAAGGCGCCGAGGAAGACGGCCCAGCGCAGTGGGTCGGGACGTGTTGTTGGGTTGGAATTCACGTTGTTCTCTCTTTTGTTGGGTGAATCACAGGGTCAGGGTCCAATCCAGCACCCAGAAACCGCGCTCCAGGGCACTGCGCGGCTGGCCGCTGAGGTGCAAGGGGCGCTGGTAGTCCAGGCGCAGGCGGGTATCGGGGCGGCTGATTTCCACGCCCAGCGCGGCACCGGCCAGGCGTTGTGTCGTGCGATGGCCGGGCGCGCGCAGTTCGCTGTAGCGTCCCCAGCCAAGGTCCAGGCCCAGGTGCGGGCGGACCTCTGCTGCGCTGAGCAGGGCCAGGGGATAGCTCAAGGTGTTACGCCAGACGGCACCGCTGGCGCCGCTGACTACGTGCTGGCGAAAGCCGCGCACGGCCTGGTCGTCGGTCAATGGCATCTGCTCGACGGCCGGCAGCAGGTCGGGGCTGTATTGCAGGCTCAGCTCGCTCGCCCAGCGCCAGGGCTGCTGTGGTGGGCCGCTGCGCAGGTGCATCAGGCTGGCGCGGTACTTGCGAAAGGCCGGCTCCGGGGCCATTCGACCGAGGGGCGAGCGGTCGGCACCGAACCAGCCAAGGCCGTGCGACAGGCCGAGGTAGCCCATCCACACGCCGTCGCCGAGCCATAGCAGGTTCAGCCCGGCTTCGAGCGTGGTGAGGGTCGGGCTCTGTTGGCCCAGGTACACGCTGCCCAGGCGATTGACCAGGCGTTTGTGGTCCAGGCGCAGGCTGCTGCTGACGAGGCCTTGCGCGTTGCGCCAGAGCAGGCGCTCGATGCTCACGCCTGCCAGCTGGCTGCTGCCGCTGCTGCTCTGGCGGCCACCGGGCAGGGGGGCGCGGTAGGCGAGCTGGCTGGCATTCAGGGCGAAGGTCCAGAGGCCGTAGGGCAGGCTGTAGTAGAGGTTGCTGCCGAACATTCGGCCTGGGGCGTCGAGTACGGGGAAGACCCGCGACAGACGCAGCTCGTCGTTCAGGCCCAGAGGGCTGTCGAGGCCCAGGCCGAGTGTCAGGCGGTGACGGCCGGTGAGGTCGCTGCCACGGTTGTCCAGGCGGCTGTCCAAATGCCAGCGTGCTGTCGCCGGGCGCTGCGAAGCAAGCACCACCTGCGTGCCACCTGGCGCCTCGCCGGGCAGCAGCTTGACACCCAGGTCGAAAGCACGCAGGCGGTTGAGCTGGTCCAGGCCCTGTTCGAGGTCAGGCAGGTACAGCGGCTGGCCGAGCAGGCTGGGAAAGGCACCGCGCAGCGAAAGCGGCAGGTCGTCGTGCAGTTCGATGGACTCGACGAAGCCCTCGGCAATGAAGATGAACAGCGGCTCGCCTGCCTGGCGCGTTCGTGCCAGCAGTGGGCGGCTCAGCGGGTAACCGGCCAGCACGTAGCGTTCGGTAATGGCCTTGAGCAACGCGTTGATGGCGGCAGCGTTCATGCAGGGCCGTAGCAGAGGTTTCAGCGCCTGTTCGAGTGCTGGGGTGGGCAGTAACCGGTTGCCGGCAAGGCGCACGCCGGGGATGGGCCAGCAGGCGTCAGCACTGGGCGAGGGCTGCCTGGTCGGCTCACTGGCATCAGGTTGCGCGGGGCGCTGCCAGCGTTCCAGGCGCTGCTGCTGCTCGAGTTGGCGCAGCTCGCGTTGCTGGTCGCGCAGTTGGGTGCTGCCGGGGTCATTGGCGAGGGCCGTGCAGGGCGACAACAGGGCGGCGATCAAGCCGACCGTGCTCGGTCGTACGGCAGGAAAAGGCGGTATCCGCATGGGAAAAATCCACAAAGCTTGTACGGTTGAGGTACTCGACTGAGTGGATTCTAGGAAGATGGGACGTTGCCTGGATGCGGTCCCGTGCTCTGACTAAAGTCAGGTAAGTTTCTGAATTGCGTAGGGAAATTCCTGCAAATTGTGCAGGAAGTAGGACGCTACGGGCGGATCTCGATCAGCGTGCCGTCCTTGACCATGCTCCAGACCTCGCGCATATCGCCATTGCGCATGGCGATGCAGCCTTCGGTCCAGTCCAGGGTGTGGAAGTACCACTCCGGGTACTCTTCGTCGATCGGCGTGCCGTGGATCATGATCATGCTGCCGGGGTTGCGGCCCTCGCGACGCGCCGTGGCGGCATCGCTGATGTTCGGGTAGGAGATGTGCATGGACAGGTTGTAGCGGTCGCTGGTCTTGCGCCAGTCGAGCCAGTAGAAGCCCTCGGGGGTCTTCATGTCGCCCTCGCGTTCCTTGTGCCCCTTGGGCTGCTTGCCCAGGGAGATGCGGTAGGTCTTCAGCGGTTCGCCCCGGCTTATCAGTTGCAGGCGGCGCTCGGACTTGATCACCAGCACCTTGTCGATCAGCGGCTGGGTGGTCGTCGAGTTGGGCGTGGATTGCACCGGCTTGCCCGGTTGCGGGTTGCGGATGATGGTCTCGGTGAAAGCCGCCTGAGACAGCGAGGTGACGCCAAGGCAGAGAAGAGCGAGCAACCAGCGCATGAAAACCGTATCCCTGAAAACTAGGAGGTGGACGACGAGACGTTCATCGGCGGCAGGTATTCATGGCCTACGGGGTACTGCTGCCCGATGCGGTCGCGATAATAGCATTCTAGTGTGCGGGCGATGGTGCGGAAAGCCAGCTCGTCCCAAGGCACCTCGTGCTCCTCGAACAACCGCACCTCCAGGCTTTCGACGCCGACGGCGAAATCCAGGTCGGCAAGCTCGGCGCGAAAGAACACGTGCACATGGTTGATGTGCGGGATGTCGAACAGCTGGTACAGGCTCAGTGGGCCCAGCCGTGCACAGGCTTCCTCGACGGTTTCGCGACGAGCGGCTTGCTCCATCGTTTCGCCGTTCTCCATGAAGCCGGCCGGCAAGGTCCAGAAGCCGCGGCGCGGCTCGATGGCGCGGCGGCACAGCAGCACCTGGGTGCCCCAGGTGGGCAGCACCCCGGCGACGATGTTGGGGTTCTGGTAATGGATGGTCTGGCAGTGATCGCAAACGTATCGTAGGCGGCTGTCGCCCTCGGGAACCCGCTGGATGACCGGTTGGCCGCACGCGCTGCAGAATTTCATGCTTTTCTTCCTTATGGACCCGGCTATCTTGGCGCGGTCGACGCCTTGCCCGCAAGCGCCCAGGGCTTGGGTGCCTTGCGGCTTTGGTGCATCATGCACGCCAGCCCTTGGAATCAGCCCCTGGAATCGAGAGTGCGTAATGCTGGACGAGCTTCTTCGCCGAATGAGCAACCACACCCCCGCATTGCTGGAGACGGACCACCGTTTTCCGGAGGCCGCGGTGTTGCTGCCCATTACCCGTAGCGAAGAGCCGGAGCTGGTGCTGACGCTGCGGGCCAAGGGGCTTTCCACCCATGGTGGCGAAGTGGCCTTCCCCGGTGGACGACGCGACCCGGAAGATCCGGACCTGGTGTTCACCGCGCTGCGTGAGGCCGAGGAAGAAATCGGCCTGCCCCCCGGGCTGGTCGAGGTGCTTGGCCCGCTCAGCCCGCTGATTTCCCTGCACGGCCTGAAGGTGACGCCATTCGTCGGGCTGATTCCCGATTACGTCGAATACCACGCCAACGATGCCGAGATCGCCGCGGTGTTCACCGTTCCGTTGTCGTTCTTTCGCCAGGACCCGCGCGACCACACCCACCGTATCGACTACCAGGGCCGCAGTTGGTACGTGCCCAGCTACCGTTATGGCGAATACAAGATCTGGGGGCTGTCGGCGATCATGATCGTCGAGCTGGTCAACCTGCTGTACGACGCTGGCATCAGCCTGCACCAGCCCCCCGAGCGTTTCATCCAGAACTGAGCGGGGCTGACCCCGCCGCCTGCGTTCAACCGTGAGGAGCGACACATGAAATACCGCCTGGGCGACCTGCGCGTCGAAGCCCACCCCACCAGCTGGGCCGCGCCCAACGCCACGCTGATCGGCAAGGTGCGCCTGCAGGCGCGTGCCAGCGTGTGGTTCGGCGCGGTACTGCGCGGCGACAACGAGCTGATCGACATCGGCGAGGACAGCAACGTGCAGGACGGCACGGTGATGCACACCGACATGGGCGTGCCACTGACCCTCGGCAAGGGCGTGACCGTCGGCCACAACGCCATGCTGCATGGCTGCACGGTGGGCGACTACAGCCTGATCGGTATCAATGCGGTGATCCTCAACGGCGCGCGCATCGGCAAGCACTGCATCATCGGCGCCAATGCGCTGATCGCCGAAGGCAAGGAAATTCCTGATGGCTCACTGGTGATGGGCTCGCCGGGCAAGGTGGTGCGCGAGCTGACCGATGCGCAGAAGCGCATGCTCGAAGCCAGTGCCGCGCATTACGTGCACAACGCCCAGCGCTATGCCCGCGACCTGGTGGTCGACGATGAGTGACCAGGAACGCCCGGTGGCCTCGCCTTGCGTCAACGTATGCGCACTGGACGAACAGGATGTGTGCATCGGCTGCCAGCGCACTGTGCAGGAAATCACCCAGTGGTCGCGCATGGACAACCCGCAGCGGCGCCAGGTGCTCAGCTTGTGCCATGAGCGGGCACTGGCGGCGGGGCTGGTCATCGGCTGAAGGTCTGCGGAGCGCTCGAAACCTGATGTAGAATACGGTCCTTTTTCAGCGGGCAGCCTGCCCACGATGCCTTCGAGGACCTGAAATGACCCGTATCGGAACCCCATTGTCGCCCACCGCGACCCGCGTATTGCTGTGTGGCTGCGGCGAGCTGGGCAAGGAAGTGGTGATCGAGCTGCAGCGCCTGGGTGTCGAGGTGATTGCCGTGGACCGCTACGCCAACGCCCCGGCCATGCAGGTCGCGCACCGCAGCCATGTCATCAACATGCTCGACGGCGTGGCGCTGCGCGCCGTGATCGAGGCCGAGAAGCCACACTACATCGTGCCGGAAATCGAAGCCATTGCTACCGCCACCCTGGTGGAGCTGGAGAACGAAGGCTTCAACGTGGTGCCCACCGCCCGCGCCACCCAGCTGACCATGAACCGCGAAGGCATTCGCCGCCTGGCTGCCGAAGAGCTGGACCTGCCCACCTCGCCGTACCACTTCGCCGATACCTTCGAAGACTACTCCAAGGCCGTGGCCGACCTGGGCTACCCCTGCGTTGTGAAGCCGGTGATGAGCTCGTCGGGCAAGGGCCAGAGCCTGCTGCGTGGTGTCGATGACTTGCAGAAAGCCTGGGACTACGCCCAGGAAGGCGGCCGGGCCGGCAAGGGGCGGGTGATCATCGAAGGCTTCATCGACTTCGAATACGAAATCACCCTGCTGACCGTGCGCCATGTGGGCGGCACCACTTTCCTGCAACCGGTTGGTCACCGCCAGGAGAAGGGCGACTACCAGGAGTCGTGGCAGCCCCAGGCCATGAGCGAGAAGGCCCTGGCCGAGTCGCAGCGTGTGGCCCAGGCGGTCACCGATGCGCTGGGCGGCCGTGGCCTGTTCGGCGTCGAGCTGTTCGTCAAGGGCGACCAGGTGTGGTTCAGCGAAGTCTCGCCGCGCCCGCACGACACGGGCCTGGTGACCCTGATCTCCCAGGACCTGTCGCAGTTCGCCCTGCACGCCCGCGCCATCCTCGGCCTGCCGATTCCGGTGGTGCGCCAGTTCGGCCCGTCGGCCTCGGCGGTGATCCTGCCGCAGGGCAACTCGCAGCAAACCGCCTTCGCCAACCTGGGCGCAGCCCTGAGCGAGCCGGACACTGCCATCCGCCTGTTCGGCAAGCCGGAAATCGCCGGCCAGCGCCGCATGGGGGTGTGCCTGGCGCGTGATGAGTCGATCGAGGCCGCACGGGCCAAGGCGACCCGAGCTTCGCAGGCGGTGAAGGTAGAGTTCTGATGTGACGAGGGGCCGCAAAGCGGCCCCCTGTTCGTTATAGCGAGGTGTCGCGGGTTTCCTTCAGGCACAGCACGGCAATCAGGCTGAGCACCGCCGCCGCCGACACATAGCCCCCCACCCAGCTCAACCCCCCCATGCTCACCAACTGCTGGGCAAAGAACGGTGCCGCCGAGGCGCCGACGATACCGCCCAGGTTGTAGGCCGCCGAGGCCCCGGTGTAGCGCACGTGGGTCGGGAACAGCTCAGGCAGCAGTGCGCCCATCGGTGCGAAGGTGATGCCCATCAGGAACAGCTCGATGGCCAAAAACAGCGCCACGCCAGTGGTCGAGCCCGAGGTCAGCAGCGGTTCCATGGTGAAGCCCGAGGCCACCGCCAGCAGGCCGCCGACGATCAACACTGGCTTGCGCCCGTAGCGGTCGCTCAGCCAGGCCGACAGCGGCGTGGCCAGGGCCATGAAGACCACGGCGAAGCACAGCATGCCGAGGAAGCTTTCACGGCTGTAGCCCAGGGTCGACACCCCGTAGCTCAGCGAAAATACCGTCGAGATATAGAACAGCGCGTAGCACACCACCATGGCGCCTGCGCCCAGCAGGGTCGGCACCCAGTATTGGCGGAAAAGCTCCACTACCGGCATCTTCACGCGTTCCTTGCGTGCCACGGCCTTGGCGAACACCGGGCTTTCCTCGAGCTTCAGACGTACATACAGGCCGACCAGCACCAGCGCGGCGCTGAGCAGGAACGGGATGCGCCAGCCCCACTCACGGAACTGCTCGTCGCTGAGCACCAGGGCCAGGGTCAGGAACAGGCCGTTGGCGGCCAGGAAGCCAATCGACGGGCCCAACTGCGGGAACATGCCGAACCAGGCACGCTTGCCTGGCGGGGCGTTCTCGGTGGCCAGCAAGGCCGCGCCACCCCATTCGCCGCCCAACCCCAGGCCCTGGCCGAAGCGCAGCACGCAGAGGATGATCGGCGCCCACACACCGATGCTGTCGTAGCCCGGCAGTACGCCGATCAGCGTGGTGGAGACGCCCATCAGCAGCAGCGAGGCCACCAGGGTGGACTTGCGCCCGATGCGGTCGCCGAAATGGCCGAACAGCGCCGAGCCCAGGGGCCGGGCGAGGAAGGCGATGCCGAAGGTGAGGAACGCCGCGAGCATCTGCGCGGTGCCGGAACCGGAGGGGAAGAACACCGGGCCGATCACCAGGGCGGCGGCAGTGGCATAGACGTAGAAATCGTAGAACTCGATGGCGGTGCCGATGAAGCTTGCGGTGGCTACCCGAGTAGGCGAGTTGGTGGGGGTGGAGGGTGTTTCGTCGGCATAGGTACTGCTGGTCGTCATGCGTAGGTCCCTGACAGTCGTTTGCCCTGGGCACAGGCATCAACGCGCAGGCCGCAGGCATATTGTTGTTGGTCGTCCGACTGACGATAGCCCAAGGAGGGTAGGGGCGGGGAGCGCAGGCTGGTCGGGGTGTGACGCAGTGCCGCGAGGGGTGTCAGTGGAACGGACTGGCCGTGGGGCGCCGGGTGCGGGTAAGCGGGCGGGACGGCGGGGCTGGGTAAGCGTGAGGCGAGTATATCTAGCGGGTTATGGACCAGGCCAGCACCTTGCTGGCGCAATTGTCCTCGGTTTCGAGGATTTCCATGCGGTAACGGCCGATCTTCAGGCACACCGCGCTTTCCGGGATGCTCTCCAGCGCTTCGGTGACCAGGCCGTTGAGGGTCTTGGGGCCGCCGTCGCAGGGCAGGTGCCAGCCCAGGCTACGGTTCAGCTCGCGCAGCGAGGCAGCGCCGTCGATCACGAAGCAGCCATTGGGTTGTGGGTGGATGTGCGGGTTGTCCAGGCTGTGCTCGTCCTCGAACTCGCCGACGATTTCCTCGAGGATGTCCTCCAGGGTGACGATGCCCAGCACCTCGCCATACTCGTCCACCACCACGCCGAGGCGCCGCTGCTGCTTGTGGAAGTTCAGCAGTTGCAGTTGCAGGGGCGTGCTTTCGGGCACGAAGTACGGCTCGTAGCAGGCCGCCTGGAGCTGCTCGAGGGTCAGCTCGGCACGTGGCAGCAGGTGGCTGATGAGCTTGGTGTTGAGGACCGCTTCGACCTGGTTGATGTCGTTGTGATACACCGGCAGGCGGGTGTGACGGCTGACGATCAGTTGCTCGATAATGCGCTCGATCGGCTCGTCCAGGTTGACGCCATCCACTTCGTTGCGGGGCACCAGGATGTCGTTGACGGTGATCTTGTCCAGCGCCTGGAGGCCTTGGAGCAGGCCAGTGCCTTGGGGTGCAGGGGGGGCGTCTTCATCTTCGTCGACATCCTCCTGCGCGTGCAGCGCCACCGCGTTGGGCTGCCCGCGAAAGGGCCGCAGGAGCAGCTTGGCAAGGCCGTCGAGCAGGTAGGCCAGGGGTTGCAGGGCCACCAGTGGCAGCTTCAAAAGGCTGCCACCGAGGTTCACCAAGGCCTGCGGATTGCGTCGAGCCAGGCGACGGGGCAGGTATTCGGTGAGCACCAGCAGCGTCAGGACCACCGTCAGCCCGGCCAGCCAGAAGCCGTGTTCGCCGCTATGGCGTTGGCCGAGCAGGCAGGCCAGCCCCAGTACCAGCCACTTGCCGAGGCTGGCGCAGAGCACCAGGGCCTGGGCGGGCAGGGCCGTTTGCTCGGGTTCGCGGCCGTTGCCGTTGGTATGCCCATTGAGCTGCTGGCGGGCAGCATCGACAGCGCTGAACAGCATCGACCAGAGCAGCGCCAGTGCCAGGGTGCCGAGCAGTGGGGTATACGGCAGGGTGTCCATGGTCGGCCGTCAGATATGCAGGATGAATTCGCGGACCAGCTTGCTGCCGAAATAGGCCAGCATCAGCAGGCAGAAACCGGCGAGGGTCCAGCGGATCGCCTTGTGGCCTCGCCAACCCAGGCGGGTGCGCCCCCACAGCAGCACGCTGAATACCACCCAGGCCAGGCAGGCCAGGGAGGTCTTGTGCACCAGGTGCTGGGCGAACAGGTTGTCGAGGAACAGCCAGCCCGACAACAGCGACAGCGACAGCAGCACCCAGCCGGCCCAGAGGAAGCCGAACAGCAGGCTTTCCATGGTTTGCAACGGTGGGAAATTGCGAATCAGGCCCGAGGGGTGCTTGTGCTTGAGCTGGTGGTCCTGCAAAAGCAGCAGCAAGGCCTGGAACACGGCGATGGTGAATACGCCGTAGGCCAGGATCGACAACAGGATATGCGCCAGGATACCCGGTTCTTCGTTGATCAGCGGTACCGTACCGGGGGGGGCGAACTGGGACAGCAGGGCCGTCACCGCACCCAGTGGGAACAGCAGTACCAGCAGGTTTTCCACCGGAATGCTCAGGCAGGCGAGCAGGGTCAGGGCAATGACCGCCGCTGCGATCAGGCTGGCGGCGCTGAAGAAGTCGAGGCTCAGGCCCAGCGGGGTCAGCAACTGGAAGAACAAGGCAGCCGAATGACCCAGTACGGCGATGACGCCCAGCAGGCCGAGCAGCCGTTTATCGGCTTTTACGCCTTGCGCCAGGCGCGAGCCCTGGTAGGCGGTGGCGGCTATATAAAGGACGACCGCGAGCAGGTTGGGGATGAGGCTGGGTGAGGAGAGCATAGGTCCAGTCAGGCGAGCCCTTAAAGGGAGTGAGTGTGGCATAGAACGCGGCTGGCAAGGAAGACTGCGAAAAGCCCGGCCCTGACAGTCGACCGGCTGGCGCCAAGGTGTGCGCCGCCGTCGCACTCCGTTATAATGCTCGGCTTGCTGTGCTCGACGAACCTATCCGTTCGCCGGGGCGCCTGAAAAACCTCGGCTTCACTGGGCCTTGAAAGGATCACCATGTTCGAAAACCTGACCGACCGCCTGTCACAGACGCTGCGCCATGTTACCGGCAAGGCCAAGCTGACCGAAGACAACATCAAGGACACGCTGCGCGAAGTGCGCATGGCCCTGCTCGAGGCCGACGTCGCCCTGCCGGTAGTCAAGGATTTCGTCAACAGCGTCAAGGAGCGTGCGGTCGGCACCGAGGTGTCGCGCAGCCTGACGCCGGGCCAGGCGTTCGTGAAGATCGTCCAGGCCGAGCTGGAAAGCCTGATGGGCGCGGCCAACGAAGACCTTTCGCTGAATGCCACACCGCCTGCCGTGGTGTTGATGGCTGGTCTGCAAGGTGCCGGTAAAACCACCACTGCCGGCAAACTGGCGCGCTTCCTTAAAGAACGCAAGAAGAAGAGCGTGATGGTGGTCTCGGCCGACGTCTACCGTCCGGCGGCGATCAAGCAGCTGGAAACCCTGGCCAATGACATCGGCGTGACCTTCTTCCCGTCCGACATCAGCCAGAAGCCGGTGGCGATCGCCGAGGCCGCCATCCGCGAGGCCAAGCTCAAGTTCATCGACGTGGTGATCGTCGACACCGCCGGCCGTTTGCACATCGATGCCGACATGATGGACGAGATCAAGGCCCTGCACGCCTCGGTCAAACCGGTCGAGACGCTGTTCGTGGTCGACGCCATGACCGGCCAGGACGCCGCCAACACCGCCAAAGCCTTCGGCGATGCCCTGCCGCTGACCGGCGTGGTGCTGACCAAGGTCGACGGTGATGCCCGTGGCGGTGCAGCGCTGTCGGTACGTGCCATCACCGGCAAGCCGATCAAGTTCATCGGTATGGGCGAGAAGAGTGAGGCGCTGGAGCCGTTCCACCCCGACCGTATCGCCTCGCGCATCCTCGGCATGGGCGACGTGCTCAGCCTGATCGAGCAGGCCGAGCAGACCATCGACAAGGCCAAGGCCGACAAGCTCGCCAATGCCGATGTACTGCGCTTCGCTGACCGGCCCGCGGGTGAACGGGTTGGTGAACAGGCTGTGCTTGACCACGCAGTTGGC
>NZ_JBNNVR010000032.1:0-49207 GCF_050280645.1 Pseudomonas sp. NPDC089554 | reverse complement strand
CCTTCGTAGTCGAACCAAGCCACTTCGATATTGCGTTCAGTAAAGACGTGCTCATCTATATACGATTTTGCGGCGGGACCTGAAATATAACGTTGTGAACGCCCACACCGTACCCGCCACGACGCCGGCGGCAGCCGGGCTGGCCAGGCCGATGAAGTAGCGCTTGTCGGCTTTGCCCACCTGGGTATTGAAGCGCGCCAGGCGCAGCGCTGCACCCGCGACATAGATAAAGGCGACCATCCAGCCGACCTTGCCCATGTCGCCCAGTGCCCAACCGAAGGCCAGCAGCGCAGGCGCCACGCCGAAGGCGACCATGTCCGACAGCGAGTCGTACTCGGCACCGAAGGCACTTTGGGTGTTGGTCATACGGGCCACACGCCCATCGAGCCCATCGAGAACCATGGCGACGAAAATCGCGATTGCCGCAAAGGCGAAGTACTTGCTCGCCTCGCGCGGGTCTCCAGCGCTCAGGGCGCTTTGCGCACTCATCGAGCTGATGATCGAGTAGAAACCGGCGAACAGGTTCGCGGTGGTGAACAGGTTGGGCAACAGGTAGATGCCGCGGTGCCGGACCTTGCGCCCTTCAGCGTCATGGCCTTCTTCAACATGCTCATCGACAGGTAGCAGGCTTTCGGCGTCGGAGGGCTTGTTCGGCTCTTCGGGACGTTCGCTCATGAAAAGTACCTTGCAACGGGGTGGAATAAGTTCGACATGGGCCTGCGAAACAGGTTCTGACGGCAAGCCACTGGTCGCTTTATACCAGAAGCTGACCGCATAAACGAAAAAACGCGGCCGAAGCCGCGTTTTTCATCGAACGACGAAGAACCTTAGTTCTTGGACTTGTCGACGATCTTGTTCGCCGAGATCCAAGGCATCATCGAGCGCAGTTGCTCGCCGATGATCTCGATGCCGTGGGCGGCGTTGTTACGACGCTTGGCGGTCATCGATGGGTAGCCGGTGGCGCCTTCGGAGATGAACATCTTGGCGTATTCGCCGTCCTGGATGCGCTTCAGGGCGTTGCGCATGGCCTGGCGGGATTGGGCGTTGATGACTTCCGGGCCGGTGAAATATTCACCATATTCGGCGTTGTTGGAGATCGAGTAGTTCATGTTGGCGATGCCGCCTTCGTACATGAGGTCGACGATCAGCTTCAGCTCGTGCAGGCACTCGAAGTAGGCCATTTCCGGAGCGTAGCCCGCCTCGACCAGGGTTTCGAAACCGGCTTTGACCAGCTCGACGGTACCGCCGCACAGAACGGCCTGCTCACCGAACAGGTCGGTTTCGGTCTCGTCCTTGAAGGTGGTTTCGATGATGCCGGTACGGCCGCCACCAACGCCTGCGGCGTACGACAGGGCGACGTTCTTGGCATTGCCCGAGGCGTCCTGGTAGATGGCGATCAGGTCAGGGATGCCGCCGCCTTTTACGAACTCGGAACGCACGGTGTGGCCCGGGGCCTTCGGCGCGATCATGATCACGTCGAGGTCGGCACGTGGAACGACCTGGTTGTAGTGGATCGAGAAACCGTGGGAGAAGGCCAGGGTGGCGCCCTTCTTGATGTTCGGCTCGATTTCGTTCTTGTACAGCGCGCTCTGGAATTCGTCCGGGGTCAGGATCATGACCAGGTCGGCAGCGGCGACGGCAGTGGCGACGTCAGCGACTTTCAGGCCATGGGCCTCTGCCTTGGCAACGGTGGCCGAACCTTTGCGCAGACCGACGGTGACATCTACACCGGAGTCCTTCAGGTTGCACGCTTGGGCGTGACCTTGGGAACCGTAGCCGATAACCGCAACTTTCTTGCCTTGGATGATGGAAAGGTCGCAGTCTTTATCGTAGAAAACTTTCATAGTGCCCTCGAAGTTATGAACCTACAGGATTCAAATAAACATCAGTCCAGGATATGCGCCAACGCCACACCTTCGGTGCCGGCATAGAACACGATCAGCACGGCGCCGTCATCGCCAGTGAAACCGCGATGCGCAATATCGACTGCCTCCGGAATCACTTGGCCAGTCGTATAGACTTTCTTCAGGCCTGTCGATTTCTGCTCGACCGTGATACTACCCGACAAGATATAACCGGCATTCGGGAAAGGATGTGTATGCCACGGCAGCGAACTGTTAGGCGGCACGGAAATCTTCAACACGCTCAATTGCGGGTTACCCTTCGGGTAGGCTTTGTAGGCGTCCCCTGTCCAGGCCTGGTTCGTCTGCAACAACACTTCAGCCTTGGCATCACCGCCCGCAGCGAATGCCGGCAGCACGCACGAAAGGCCCATGAGCGCGGAGCAGGCAGCCAATGCTGCGAACTTATACTTTCTTGAATGAAAACTCATGCACTTACCTTCAGGTTAATTGGGACGTGCGTACTGTGTTGGCAAACGACTACTTATTGTTCGAGTGCGCGCACACTAGCAAATCCCGTCAGGCCATCAAGTTGAAAAGCGGAGAGTTAAACAACACGATATGTAAACAAAGCAGCCGCGCTTTATTTTAGAAATAGGCACTATTATTTACGTGCACGTAAACGAAAGGTAGAGCAGATGAATTATTTTACTATGATAAATTAAGATAAATTTAACTTATTTTATCTAGGTATTTTTCATTGACCGACTTCAGCGGAGAATAGGCTGAACCGACGTTTAGAACACACAGATTCAAACACTCAGCGCTCAGACCAGAGGGCTGCAAAGGCACTACCCCTGAAACGACGAAGCCCCCGAAAACGTCAACGTTTTCGGGGGCTTCGGCTACTTCTGTAATGGCGGAGAGATAGGGATTTGAACCCTAGGTACTGTTGCCAGTACAACGGATTTCGAATCCGTCCCGTTCGACCACTCCGGCATCTCTCCAGTGGCGCGCATCATACCAGCGAATTCGCTAAAGGCAAACCTTTATTTGAAAAAAATGCGCGTGGTATCAGGCGCTTGCGTGAACCTGCCGCTTACAGCGGCACGCCCAGGCGCTTGGCGACTTCTTCGTAGGCTTCGATGACATCACCCAGGCCTTGGCGGAAGCGGTCCTTGTCCATCTTCTTGCGGGTTTCCTTGTCCCACAGGCGGCAGCCGTCAGGGCTGAACTCGTCACCCAGGACGATCTGGCCGTGGAATACGCCGAACTCCAGCTTGAAGTCGACCAGCAGCAGGCCGGCGTCGTCGAACAGCTTGTTCAGCACTTCGTTGACCTTCAGCGACAGCTTCTTCATCTCGGCCAGTTGCTCGGCGGTGCCCCAACCGAAGGCCACGACGTGGGACTCGTTGATGAACGGGTCGCCCTTCTCGTCGTTCTTCAGGAACAGCTCGAAGGTCGAAGGCTCGAGCTTGATGCCCTCTTCCACGCCCAGACGCTTGACCAGGCTGCCGGCGGCATAGTTACGCACCACGCATTCCACCGGGATCATGTCGAGCTTCTTCACCAGGCACTCGTTGTCGCCCAGCAGCTTGTCGAATTGGGTCGGGATACCGGCCGCTTCGAGCTTCTGCATGATGAAGGCGTTGAACTTGTTGTTCACCATGCCCTTGCGGTCCAGCTGCTCGATACGCTTGCCGTCGAACGCCGAAGTGTCGTTACGGAACAGCAGGATCAAGCGGTCGGCGTCGTCGGTCTTGTAAACCGATTTGGCCTTGCCGCGGTAGAGTTCGTCGCGTTTTTCCATGATGGGCTCCGCTTGCTTGAATGGGTGGGCTAGGCGATTTCGCGCCAGTCGAGCCCGTGTTCCTGGTTCGCCACCTGGAGCCAGTCTGGGTCGCACCCCAAGGTGTCGACGAAGCACTGACGCGCCAGTTGTGGCAGGTTGTTCTTGCTGCTGAGGTGGGCCAGCACCAAGTGCTGCAGGTGTTTCCAACCCAACTCGGCCACCAGGCTGGCGGCCTGGTGGTTGTTCAAATGTCCCTGGTTGCCGCCGACCCGCTGCTTGAGAAAGTACGGGTAGTGCCCACGCGCCAGCAGGTCACGGCAATGGTTGGCCTCGATCAACAAGGCGTCCAGGCCCTGGTAGCGCGCCAGCAGGTGCGCATCGAACGAGCCCAGGTCGGTGAGCATACCGAAGCGCCGGCGCCCATCGCTGACCACATACTGCAACGGCTCCAGCGCATCGTGCTCGACCCGTGCGGCGCTGACCTTGAGGCTGCCGATGTCGATACTGTCGCCACAACCGAGAAAACCGGCCACCTCCACCGGCTTGCGCATACCGCGCAACGTGCCTTGGCTGAGGTAGACCGGTACATTGTAGCGCCGTGCCAGCAACCCGACGCCATGCACATGGTCCGCATGCTCGTGGGTCACCAGCACCGCGCTCAGTTGTGTCGCCGACACCCCGAGCAGCGCCAGGCGCCGCTCGGTTTCACGCAGGGAAAAACCGCAATCGACCAGTACGTAGGTGTCGTCACTGGCGATCAGCGTGCCGTTTCCCTGGCTGCCGCTTCCGAGTACCGCGAAACGCACTTAGCCCAGACGGTCCTGGATGGCGCTCAACACGCGGCGGGCGACATCGGCCGGGGCCACGGTGTTGATGTTCTTCTCCACGGTGACCTGGACGTTTTCGCCTACCTTGCTCAGGCGAACCTGGTAACGCTCGGCGCGCTCTTCACGCTCTTCCTTGCTCGGCTCGCTGCCGAACAGGCGGCTGAAGAAGCCTGGCTCGTTCTGCTTGTCTTCGGGTTTCTCGGACAAGTTGATGTAGTACAGGCCCAGGCTGCGGTTGATGTCCTCGACACGCCACTCGCCCTGCTCCAGGGCACGGCCCACGCCAGACCAGGCGCGATCCAGGTCAGAACCCAGGTACAGCACCGGGTTGCCGCTACCGTCTTCGCTCAGGCTGACCTGGCTTGGCGCGTCGAAGTCGCGCGCGGCCAGCAGCGAGACCGAACCGCCCTTCTCGGCGCTGCGGTTCATGCTGGCCAGCATTTCGTCGACCAGCAGCGCGTCGGCAGCAGTGTTGGTGGAGGTGGACGGGAAATCAGGCTCGGCGGTGCTGCCGGCCGGGCGCTCGACGCTGACTACGTACACCTCGGAGGTATTGCGTTGCACACCGGGCTCCATGCGCACACGCACGCGCACTTCGCTGTCAGGGCTGCCGCCGGTGCTTGCCAGGCGCTGGCCCAGGGAGGCGGAGAGCTCGTCAAAGCGCTGCCAGGTGGTGGTGAACTCACCTGTCTGCGGACGCTCCTCGGCGATGCGGAAGCCGTTGTCCTCGAAGTACTGGTGCGCCACCGGCCATACTTCGGCCGGCGCACGTTGTGCCAGTACCCAGCGGCTGCTGCCGCTGCGCTGCAGGGTGAAGTCGCTGACGTCGGCACTGGCCGACATCGGTTGCGGGCGCGGCACGTCGAACTCGCCAGCGGCCTGGCCGTCGGCGACGTTACGCGGGATCGGCAGCAGTGGGTCCATGCGCTTGACATGGGTAGCGTCCGGCGGCAACTGCATCGTGGCAGTCGGGCGGGCCTGCAGGTAATCGCTGCCGCGGTCGCGGAAATAGCCATCCTCGCCCCACAGCCAGCCGCACCCACTGGTGCTGGAAATGATCAGGGCGAGAGCGGAAAGACCAGCCAGTCGCTTCATGCGGTGTACTTCCTCGATTAAACCAGTACGCCGGACTGGCGCAAGGCAGTACGGACTTTTTCTTCGTAGCCCTGGCTCAGCCAGGTCAGCGGCAGGCGGATGCCCTTGTGCATCAGGCCCATTTCGACGAGCGCCCATTTCACCGGGATCGGGTTGGACTCGCAGAACAGGTCTTTGTGCAGCGGCAGGAGTTTTTCATGGATCGCGCGGGCCTTCTCGGCATTGCCCTCAAGGGCGGCCTCGCACAGATCGGCCATTTCGCGCGGGGCGACGTTGGCGGTAACGGAGATGTTGCCCTTGCCACCCAGCAGGATCAGCTCGACAGCGGTCAGGTCGTCGCCGGACAGCACCACGAAGTCCTTGTCGACGCCATCGATGATGGTCTTGGCACGGGCCAGGTCGCCGGTGGCTTCCTTGATACCGATGATATTCGGCACCTTCGACAGGCGGATCACGGTCTCGGCCTGCATGTCGCAGGAGGTGCGGCCCGGCACGTTGTAGAGGATCTGCGGAATGTCGACGGCTTCGGCAATGTGCTTGAAGTGCTGGTACAGGCCTTCCTGGGTCGGTTTGTTGTAGTACGGCACCACCAGCAGGCAGGCATCGGCGCCGGCATTCTTGGCGTTCTGGGTCAGGTGCACGGCTTCGGTGGTGGAGTTGGCACCGGTACCGGCAATGACCGGGATGCGCTTGTTGCTGCGCTTGACGCGCTCGACCACGTGCTTGATGACCAGGATATGTTCTTCGACATCCAGGGTGGCGGATTCGCCAGTGGTGCCGACGGCAACGATCGCGTGGGTGCCTTTTTCCAGGTGGAAGTCGACCAGTTTATCGAGGCTGACCCAGTCCAGACGCCCTTGTGCATCCATGGGTGTGACCAATGCCACCATACTGCCCGCGATCATGAAACTGCTCCTGCCGGAAAAAGAGAGCGGTAATGGTACTGGCGCCATCGGCCTTGCACAAGCGAAGCTGGCGGGCGGAGCATTCCCCTCGGCGCTGCTTTTCGCTACCCTTGATCCTTTGATCGGCGCAACGCGGCCCGCCGGGCCGTCGACAGTGCTCCGCGCCAGTGCCAACGGCCCTCGCTACACGCCTTCGGCCCTGGTGCAAGGGTAGCCTGCAGCGCTTCGCGCCGACCGCTCATCGCTTTAGGAATGCTGCATGTCCACCGCCACCGTCCGCGAACAATTCCTCGTCATCAGTGCCTTGGGCCCCAACCCCATGGAGCTGGCCAATGTCCTCAGCCGCGCTGCCTTCGAAAACCGCTGCGCGGTAGTCACCTCGCGCCTGTCGCGCCACGGCGAAACCAGCGCGCTGGTGTTGCAGGTCGGCGGTAGCTGGGATGCCCTGGCCCGTCTGGAGACCAGTCTGCCGGGGCTGGCCAAGAAGCATGGCCTGACCCTGGACGTGGTGCGCAGCGCCGAGCAGGAAGTACGCCCCCAGGCCCTGCCTTATGTGGCCTACGTCAGCGCCGCCTACCGCCCGGACATCATCAACGAGCTGTGCCAGTTCTTCCTCGACCACCGCGTCGAACTCGAGAGCATGACCTGCGACACCTACCTGGCGCCGCAGACCGGCAGCAGCATGCTCAATGCCCAGTTCACCGTGATCCTGCCGGCCGGTACGCAAATCAGCTGGCTGCGCGATCAGTTCCTGGACTTCGCCGATGCCCTGAACCTGGACGCGCTGATCGAACCCTGGCGCCCACAGAACCCCGTGTAAGGAAACCCAACCATGGCCGTAGCACTCGACCAACCCGTCGCCGATTTCCAGGCCCAGGCCACCAGTGGCCAGGCCGTGAGCTTGGCTGGCCTGAAGGGCCAGCAGGTGGTGCTGTACTTCTACCCCAAGGACAGCACGCCGGGCTGCACCACCGAGGGCCAGGGTTTCCGTGACCAGCACGCGGCGTTCGCGGCGGCCAACACCGTGGTGTTCGGTGTGTCGCGCGATGGCATCAAGTCGCACGAGAACTTCAAGGCCAAGCAGGGTTTTCCATTCGAGCTGATCAGCGACAAGGACGAGGCGCTGTGCCAGCTGTTCGACGTCATCAAGCTGAAGAAGCTGTATGGCAAGGAATACCTGGGCGTGGACCGCAGCACCTTCCTGATCGACAAGAACGGCGTGCTGCGCCAGGAGTGGCGTGGGGTGAAGGTGCCCGGGCATGTGGATGCAGTGCTGGCGGCGGCGCAGGCCCTGAACAAGGCCTGAATCGATTGGGGCCGCAAAAGCGGCCCCATGAAATCTAAAGCAGTGGCGAAACCGCCGGTTCCTGCCGCGGCCAGGCATCAAGCACCGCTTTGAACAGCGTCGCCAGCGGAATGGCGAAGAAGATCCCCCAGAACCCCCACAACCCGCCGAACAGCAGCACCGCGCAGATGATCGCCACCGGGTGCAGGCTCACCGCCTCGGAGAACAGCAGCGGCACCAGCACGTTGCCATCCAGTGCCTGGATGATCGCGTACACCGCCATCAGGTAGATGAACTGGTCGCCCCAGCCCCACTGGAACAGCGCGATCAAGGTCACCGGTACGGTCACCACCACCGCGCCAACGTAAGGCACCACCACCGACAAACCCACCAGCAGCGCCAGCAAGGCCGCATAGTTGAGCCCCAGGCTGATGAAGGCGATATAGGTGGCGATACCACAGATCAGGATCTCGATACCCTTGCCACGAATGTAATTGGCGATCTGCCGGTTCATCTCGTCGCCCACGCGGTTGAGCAAGGTGCGCTGGCGCGGCAGGTAACCGCTGACCCAGCGGCCGATGAGCTCGCGGTCCTTGAGGAAGAAGAACACCAGGATCGGCACCAGCACCAGGTAGATCATCGCGCCCACCAACAGCGGCAGGCTCGACAACGAGAAGGTCAGCGCCCACTGGCCGAACTTGCCGATCTCGCCACGTACCGACTCGATGGCCCGCAGCACCTGCTCGTCCGACACCAGGTGAGGGTAGCGCTCCGGCAGCAGCAACAACAATGACTGCCACTTGGCGAGCATGCCTGGCAGTTCGTTGAACAGGGTCGTCAGTTGGTGCCAGAGCAGCGGCACCAGCACCAGCAGAACCACCGCCAGCGCCCCCATGAACAGCGTGAACACCAGCCACACGGCCATGCGCGTCGGCACCTTCAGGCGCTCCAGCGCATTCACCACCCCCTGCATCAGGAACGCCAGCACCATGCTCGCCAGCACCGGCGCAAGCATGCCACCCAGCGTCAGCACCACTGTGAAAGCCAGGAACAGCAGAACTGCAAGCACCACCGCCTCCTCGTCGGAGAAGTAGCGTTGCATCCAGTCGCGAAGCACTTTGAACATTGACGATCCTTGGAAAGAACTCAGGCCTTGCGCAGCCAGTAGGTATATACCCCGGACTCGGCCATTTCGTGCAGCAGCGTGTGACCTGAGAGCTGTGCGAAAGTGCGGAAGTCACGTTGGGAACCTGCGTCGGTGGCGATAACCTTGAGCACTGCGCCGCTGGCCAGGCGGTTGAGCTCCATCTTGGCCTTGAGCAGCGGCAGCGGGCAGTTCAGCCCGCTGGCGTCGAGTTCGGCGTCGCAGGTCGGGGTGTCGGTCATTCGAAGGTCTCCTGGCGGGGCAATGGGGCGTGGCAGACGAGCCGCACAGGATACCGCCACTGGTCGTCATCGTGCGAGCGGGCTACAGTAGACCTCTTTGATCGATGCGAGCTTCATGCATGAATCTACTGCGCCCTACCCTGATGATGCTGGCCTGCCTGATGGCCCTCCCCGGCCACGCCGACGACCTGCCGTCTCTGGGCGACGCCAGCTCCGCGATCGTCTCGCCGCAGCAGGAACATCAGCTCGGCCGCGCCTGGCTGAGCCTGTTGCGTGGCAACGTCAACCAGCTCAACGACCCGCAGCTCAAGGACTACGTCGAGACCAGCGTGTACAAGCTGGCCGAAACCAGCCAACTGCAGGACCGTCGCCTGGAGTTCATCCTGATCGACGCCCGTGAACTCAACGCCTTCGCCGCCCCCGGCGGCATCGTCGGGGTCAACGGCGGGCTGTTCCTCAATGCCCAGACCGAAGGCGAATACGCCTCGGTAATGGCCCACGAACTGGCGCACCTTTCCCAACGCCACTTCGCCCGTGGCGTCGAGGCCCAGCAACGCATGCAACTGCCGATGATGGCCGCGCTGCTGGCCGGTATCGTGCTGGCCGCCGGCGGCGGTGGCGATGCCGGTATCGGCGTGATCGCCGGCACCCAGGCCGCCGCCATCCAGGAGCAGCGGCGCTTCTCCCGGCAGAACGAACAGGAAGCCGACCGCATCGGCATCCTCAACCTCGAGAAGGCCGGCTTCGACCCTCGCACCATGCCCTCGATGTTCGAGCGCCTGGCCCGCCAGTACCGCTACGACGCCAAGCCCCCGGAATTCCTGCTGACCCACCCGGTCACCGAGTCGCGTATCGCCGATACCCGCAACCGCGCCGAACAGGCGCCCAAGGGCGGTGTCGAGGACAGCCTGCGCTACCAGCTGATCCGCGCCCGCGTGGCCCTTACCTACGAAGGCACGCCGGGCCTGGCGGCAAAGCGCTTCCGCGCCCAGCTCGACGAAAACCCCAACATGGACGCCGCGCGCTATGGCCTGGCCCTGGCGCAGATCAAGGGCGGCCAGCTCAACGAAGCGCGCGAGAACCTCAAACCGCTGCTGGCCAAGGCGCCCAACGAAATCACCTATAACCTTGCGCAGATCGACCTGGACATCACCAACAACCGCCTGGCCGATGCCCAGCAGCGTATCGAGCGCATGCGCGGCTTGTACCCCGGTAACTATCCGTTGCAACAGGTGCGTGCCGACCTGCTGATCAAGCAAGGCAAACCGGCCGAGGCGGAGAAGGCGTTGGATGCGCTGGTCAAGCAGCGCCCAGACGACCCGGACGTGTGGTACGACGTGGCCGAAGTACGCGGGCTGTCGGGCAATACCATCGGCCTGCACCGAGCGCGGGCAGAGTATTTCACCCTGGTGGGCGACTTCGACCAGGCGATCCAGCAGCTCGATTTCGCCAAGCGCCGGGCGGGTAGCAACTTCCCACTGGCCTCGCAGATCGACCAGCGCCAGCGCGAAGTGATGGACCAGCAGCGCATGGTGCGGGACATGATGGGACGCTGAAACTGAAAAGGGGCCGCTTTGCGGCCCCTTTCCACATCTGAATCAGGCGTTACCTGACAACTTCAAGCGCGCCGCCTGGGTGAAGTCCAGCATGCGGTTCAACGGCTTGATCGCCCTCGGCACCAGCGCCGGCTCCACGAAGATCTCGTTGCTGCCCTTGCGCAGGCAATCCAGCGTGCGCTCCAGGGTGTTCATGGCCATCCACGGGCAATGCGCACAGCTGCGGCAGGCAGCGCCGTTACCGGCGGTAGGTGCCTCGACGAACTCCTTGTCCGGGCACAGCTGCTGCATCTTGTAGAAGATGCCGCGGTCGGTGGCGACGATGAAGGTCTTGTTCGGCAGGGTCTGCGCAGCTTTGATCAGCTGGCTGGTGGAACCCACCGCGTCGGCCAGATCGATTACCGACTCTGGCGACTCCGGGTGCACCAGGATCGCCGCGTCCGGGTACAGCGCCTTCATGTCCGCCAACTGGCGCGACTTGAACTCCTCGTGGACGATGCAGGCGCCGTCCCACAGCAGCATGTCGGCGCCGGTCTTTTTCTGGATGTAGCGACCCAGGTGCTGGTCCGGCCCCCAGATGATGGTCTCGCCGTTGTCCATCAGGCTTTCGACGATCTCCAGCGCGCAGCTGGAGGTCACTACCCAGTCGGCCCGCGCCTTCACCGCCGCAGAGGTGTTGGCATAGACCACCACGGTGCGCTCCGGGTGCTGGTCGCAGAAGGCCGAGAACTCGTCTACCGGACAGCCCAGGTCGAGCGAGCAGGTGGCCTCCAGGGTGGGCATCAGCACACGCTTTTCCGGGGTGAGGATCTTCGCCGTCTCGCCCATGAAGCGCACCCCGGCCACCACCACGGTGCTGGCCGGGTGGTTCTTGCCGAAGCGGGCCATTTCCAGGGAGTCGGAGACGCAACCGCCGGTTTCCTCGGCCAGTGCCTGGATGATCGGGTCGCAATAGTAGTGGGCAACCAGCACGGCATCCTGCGCCTTCAGCTCGGCGGCGATGGCTGCACGGTATTCAGCCTCCTGCGCCGGGGTCAGCGGGTTGGGCTGCTTGGCATCGAGGTGGGCTTGCACCAGGAGGCGTTCGGAAATCTGGGTCATGATCGCTGGACCTGCGGGCGCGAGTGCGCGTCAGTCGAGAGTATCACCCGGCCCTGGCAGATCGGCTAAAGGTGCCGGACGGCCGGCGTGGCGGGCCATCACGGCCCATCTGCGGGCACGGATTATTATCGGAGGCCGAAGGCTACAGACAATCGCAGGAATGCAAAAGCGGTTTTTGCGTGAAGCGTAAGTGCCCCCTTCGCAGGCGAACCTGCAAAAGGGGCTACTGGGTCATCAGCCCTGCGGCGACAACGCAGCCAGGTGTGCACCCAGCATCATGGCGAACTGCTCGACGGTCATCTTGCGACCATTGAAGTCGACCATGCCATCGGCGTAGTGCAGGCTCGACACCACATCATCGCCCTGCACCGTGGCCATGCCGCTTTGCACCGCCATCATGCCGACCATCTCACCCGCCTGGCCGGACTGCGCGGCAATAGCCTGGGCGTCGGTCTGACCATCGAGCAGCGCCTGCAAGGTGGCCAGGTCGCCGATCATCGGCTTGGACAGCGACAACTTGCCCTGCAGCTTGCTGACCAGTTGCTTGCCCAATTGGTCCGACGGCAGGTCGAACGAGGTGGGGTTGGCCAGGTCGAGTACCAGGCTGAAGCGGCTGTGCCCGTTGGCAGTCTTGAACGACAAGTCTTCCAGCCCCAGCTGCGGCTTGGCGGCAAGCAGCTGTTGCAGGTCGGCCTTGACCTTGACCTCTTCCTGCGGGGTCATGTCCAGGGACGGCGCTTGCTGGCCCTGGGCAGCGGCAGCCTGGATCGCTGGCAGCTTGGTCTGGTACCAGGTCACCAAGGACTGCATGGCCGGGATGTCCAGCGACTTCATGGTGAACACCATCTGCCCGCTGCCCACGGCACGGCCGGCGTAGGTGATGTCCGAAACCTTGTAGGACAGCCGGGCGCCCAGGCGGTTTTCACCCTCGGCGCTGTACAGGCTGTTCTGCTCCAGGCCCTTGAACAGCAGCACATCCTGCTTTGGCCCCACGGTGGCCTGGGCCTCGGCCAGGTACAAGTCGAGGTGGCCGAGGTAGACCATGTCGTGCTCGGTGCCGGTCAGCTCGCCGCCTATCTTCAAGCCATTGAACTGCAACTTCACCGGCGGCTGGTCTTCGTTGACCAGGTTCATCGCCAGCTTGTCGGCAGTACCATGGATCTTCACCGCCTTGCCCTCGCGGTCGCCGCTGAGCAACAACTGCATACCGGAGAAGTCCAGGGTTCGGCCATCGTCTTCCTTAAAGTTCACCGGTGCCAGGCGAATATCGCTGTCGACGCTGCCGCCATAGCCGATGCTGACCTGGGCGGTCACTGGTGCCTTGTCGCCTGCTGCGGCGAACCAGGGCGCGGTGAAGTCGTCCTTCTGCAAGGTGCTGTTGCTGGTAGCCATCACCGGCAGCAGCTTGCCCGCCTTGACCCGCGACCAAGGGAAGGGGCCATGTTCGATCTGGTCGAGTACCGCCACTTCGAAGTTCAGCGGCTCGCCCTCGCCCGTCTGCAGGTTCTCGACCTTCAGGCGATAGTGCGCGGTGCTGGTAAAGAAGCGCTGTTCCAGCGAGACCAGCTCGATGGTCATGCTGCCACCGGTGCCGGCCACGGCTTTCTTGAGTTCGTCGTTGCCGCGCTCGACCGAGCGCGCAAGCTCTGCGGGCAACTGCTTGCCGGTGTACCAGGCGCCAGCGGTGGTTGCAACGGCGATGGCGACGGCCAGGCCGGAAAGAATGCCTACTGATTTCTTCATGAATTGAACCGATTACTGTCCATAGGGGCGATGCGTGGTATCACGCAAGGTGGCAAGGTTAGCACTGTCGGCGGGCGTGAGGCGTGCGTCGGAGGGCAATAAACCCCACACACCACGGCATTCATGAATTCCGCTCACAAGACCTTGCAAATAACCTCGTATTAACGCAGCAGTTGCCGCGCCATACAGTCTTCGACACTGACTAGGCGCGGAGTGCTGTCCATGACCCTTAAAAGATATGCAGTGGCCCTTTGCTCGGGGCTGACGCTATGCGTCCTCGCCGCCGGCTTGCTGACAGGTAGCGAGAACGCACTCAACGCGGCCCAGCCCGCCGCCCCCACACCGCCGCAAGTGGCCGTGGCCCAGGTGGTGCAGCGCGAAGTGCGCGCCTGGGACACCTTCTCCGCGCGCCTTGAAGCCATCGAGCAAGTGGCCGTGCGCGCACGTGTGTCCGGCGCAGTGCAGGCCATTCACTTCCGTGAGGGCCAGCTGGTCAAGCAGGGCGACCTGCTGGTTACCCTCGATCCGGCCCTCTACGCCGCCGAGGTAAGCCGAGCCCAGGCACGCGTGGCAGCGGCCAACGCACGCCAGGCATTCACCCGCAGCGAAGCGCAACGGGCCCTGCGCCTGATCGACTCGCAGGCCATCGCCCGCAGCGACGCCGAACGCCGCCAGAACGAAGCCCAGGAGGCCGATGCCGCCCTGCTGGAAGCCCGGGCAGCACTGCACACGGCCCAACTCAACCTGGGCTATACGCAAGTGCGTGCAGCGGTCAGCGGACGTGTCGGGCGCCGCGAGGTCACGGTAGGCAACCTGGTCGGTGGCGGCCCCGATGGCCCGGTACTGACCCAACTGGTTTCGACTTCGCCGATCCACGCCAGCTTCGACATCGACGAAGCGACCCTGCTGCAAGCCCTGCACGCCCCTTCCAACCCCGACGCCGCGCAGGCCCTGCCGGTACAGATGCAGGGCGTCGGCGGCCGCCGCCACGAAGGCCAGGTGCAATGGCTCGACAACCAACTCGACACGCGCAGCGGCACCTTGCGCCTGCGTGCGGTGTTCGACAACCCCGACGGCAGCCTGGTCCCTGGCCAGTTCGCCCGTGTCAGCCTGGGCCAGGCCGCGCCGTTCATGGGCCTGCTGGTGGACGAACGGGCGCTGGGCACAGACCAGGACCGCCGCTACGTGCTGGTGCTGGGCGAAGACAACCGCGTGGCCTATCGCCAGGTCAGCCTTGGCGCCCGCATCGATGGGCTGCGGGTGGTCAGCGCCGGGCTCGCGCCAGGCGAGCGAGTGGTGGTCGAAGGCCTGCAACGGGTGCGTCCCGGCAGCCAGGTCACCCCACGCGTCATCGACATGCCGGTGGCGCAGTCGAGCGACACCGCCCCTGCCCTGCCTAGGTCGTAAGCCATGAAGATCGCCCACTATTTCATCGACCGGCCGATCTTCGCCGGTGTGCTCTCGGTACTGGTGCTGCTGGCGGGCCTGGTGGCCATTCCCTTGCTGCCGGTTTCCGAATACCCCGAGGTGGTGCCGCCGACCGTGGTGGTCACTGCGCGCTTTCCCGGCGCCGAGCCGCAGGTGATCGCCCAGACCGTGGCGATGCCGCTGGAGGAGTCGATCAACGGCGTGGAGAACATGCTCTACATGAGCAGCCAGGCCACCAGCGACGGACTGCTGACCCTCACCGTCACCTTTCGCCTGGGCACCGACCCGAACCTGGCCCAGCAACTGGTGCAGAACCGTGTCACCCAGGCCGAGCCGCGCTTGCCCGAAGAGGTGCGCCGCCTCGGCGTGACCACGGTCAAGAGCACGCCCGACCTGACCTTGGTGGTGCACCTGTACTCGCCCGACGGCCGCTACGACATGGCCTACCTGAACAACTACGCGTTGTTGCAGGTACGCGACCGCCTGGCACGCATCGATGGCGTCGGCAACGTGCAGGTGCGCGGTGCAGGCGAGTACGCCATGCGCATCTGGCTCGACCCGCACAAGCTTGCCGCCCGGGGCCTTGCGGCCAACGAGGTGGTCGAGGCGATTCGCCGCGAGAACGTGCAGGCCGCCGCCGGCATAATCGGCGGCATGCCCAGCATGGAAGACGTGACCACGCAGATGTCGATCAACCTGCGCGGGCGCCTTGAAGACGAACGCCAGTTCGCCGAGATCGTCGTGCGCAGCGGCGCCGACGGCCAGCTGACGCGGCTGGGTGATGTGGCACGTATCGAGCTGGGCAGCGCCGAATACGCCGCCCGGGCCTTGCTCGACAACCAGCCAGCGGCGGCGCTGTTCGTGCTGCAGGCGCCGGGGTCGAACACCGTGGCCATCGGCAACCAGGTGCGCGAAGTGATGGCCGAGCTGCAACAGCACATGCCCGAAGGCGTGGACTACCGGATCGTGTTCGATCCTACCCAATTCGTCACCACCTCGATCCAGGCGGTGACCACCACCCTGCTCGAGGCCATCGCCCTGGTGGTGCTGGTGGTGATCCTGTTCCTGCAAACCTGGCGTGCTTCGCTGATTCCCTTGCTGGCGGTTCCGGTGTCGGTGGTCGGCACCTTTGCGGTGATGCTCGCCTTCGGTTTTTCGATCAACACCTTGACCTTGTTCGGCCTGGTGCTGGCGATCGGCATCGTGGTGGACGATGCCATCGTCGTGGTGGAGAACGTCGAGCGCAACATCGCCAACGGCCTGTCGCCACGCGAGGCCAGCTACGTGGCAATGCGCGAAGTGTCCGGGCCGATCGTGGCGATCGCCCTGGTGCTGTGCGCGGTGTTCGTGCCGCTGGCCTTCAGCAGCGGCCTGACCGGGCAGTTCTACCGCCAGTTCGCCCTGACCATTGCCATTTCCACGGTGATCTCGGCGTTCAACTCGCTGACCCTGTCACCGGCCATGGCAGCCCTGCTGCTCAAGCCCCACGGGGCACCGAAGGACAGGCTCACGCGAATCATGGATCGCCTGCTGGGTGGCTTCTTCCAGCGCTTCAACCGCCTGTTCCAGCGCGGCGCCGAGGGCTACGGGCACAGCCTTGGCCGGGTGCTGGCACGCAAGGGGCTGCTGCTGGGGCTGTACCTGGTGCTGGCTGGCCTCACGGTGGTGCTGTTGCGCCAGGTGCCCGGCGGCTTCGTGCCGGCACAGGACCGTACCTACCTGCTGGCGGTGGTGCAACTGCCGGACGGCGCCACCCTCGAGCGCAGCGAACAGGTGGTGCGCCAGGTCAGCGAGATCGCCCTGGCGCACCCGGATGTTCGAGCGTCCCTGGCGTTTCCGGGTATGTCGGTGAACGGCTTCACCAACAGCTCGAACGCCGGCATTGCCTTCATCAACCTCAAGCCGTTCAGTGAACGTACCGAAGCCTCGCAGCAGGCCTGGGCCATTTCCGCCGAACTGTCACGGCGCTTCGCGGTGATCCAGGGGGCACGGGTGGTGCTGTTCAGCCCGCCGCCAGTGCGTGGCCTGGGCACCACCGGCGGTTTTCGCCTGCAACTGCAAGACCGGGCAGCGCTGGGCTACCCGGCCCTGGACGCCGCCACCAAGGCGTTCATCGCCGAGGCGGCGAAAGCCCCTGAGCTGACGGGGCTGTACTCGAGCTTCCAGGTCAACGTGCCGCAATTACATGCCGAGGTCGACCGGGTCAAGGCGCGCCAGCTAGGGGTGGAAGTCAGCGACATCTTCAGGACCCTGCAGATCTACCTGGGCAGCCTGTATGTCAACGACTTCACCCGTTTTGGCCGCACCTTCACCGTCCGGGTGCAGGCCGACGCGCCGTTTCGTGCCCACGCCGAGGACATCGCCGCGCTGCACGTGCGCGCCAACAACGGCCAGATGATCCCACTCTCGGCGCTACTGCAACTGAGCCCCGGCTTCGGCCCGGAACGGGCCATGCGCTACAACGGCTTCCCCAGCGCAGATGTCAGTGGCGCTGCCGCCCCCGGCTACTCCAGCGGCCAGGCCAAGGCCGCCGTGGAGCGCGTCGCTGCCCAGGTGCTGCCAGCGGGCATGGCGATGGAATGGACCGACCTGACCTACCAGGAGCAACTGGCCGGCAACTCGGCACTGTGGCTGCTGCCCCTGGCGGTGCTGCTGGTATTCCTGGTGCTGGCGGCGCTGTACGAGAACCTGGCGTTGCCGTTCGCCATCATCCTGATCGTGCCCATGGCGATGTTCTCGGCGCTGCTGGGGGTGTGGCTGACCGACGGCGACAACAACGTGTTCACCCAGATCGGCCTGATGGTGCTGGTGGGGCTGTCAGCGAAGAACGCTATTCTGATCGTCGAGTTCGCCCGCGAGCTGGAGTTCGCCGGACGCACCCCGATGCAGGCGGTGATCGAGGCCTGCCGCTTGCGGCTACGGCCAATCCTGATGACGTCGCTGGCCTTCATCATGGGCGTGCTACCACTGGTGTATGCCAGTGGCGCCGGCGCCGAAGTGCGCCAGGTGATGGGTATCACGGTGTTCGCCGGGATGCTCGGCGTGACCCTGTTCGGGCTGTTCCTGACCCCTGTGTTCTATGTGCTGTTGCGTGCTCTTGCCGGCAACCGGCCACTGCACCGTCATGCACGAGGCGACGCAACCACATTCGATGAAAGCAACGCACTTGGAGAAACGAAATGACCGCACCCTCGACGAAACCCGTCTGGTTCATCACCGGCTGCTCCACCGGCTTTGGCCGCGAACTGGCAAGCCACTTGTTGCAGGAGGGCTACCGCGTGGTAGTGACCGCGCGACGCCTCGAGCAGGTCGACGAATGGGCCGCGCGCTACCCGCAACAAGCCCTGGCGCTAGCCCTGGACGTCAGTGAAGCGGAGCAGGTCAAGGCGGCGGTGAGCGCGGCCGAGAGCCACTTCGGACAGATCGACGTGCTGGTCAACAACGCTGGCATCGGCTACTTCGGTGCGCTGGAGGAAAGCGATGAAGCCGAAGTGCGGCGCATGTTCGAAATCAATGTCTGGGGGCTGGCGGCCATGACCCGCGCCGTGCTGCCCGGCATGCGCAAGCGTCGCGCCGGCAGTATCGTCAACCTGTCTTCGGTGGGCGGCCTGGTGGCGCTGCCGGCCTTGAGCTTCTACAACGCCAGCAAATTCGCGGTGGAGGCGCTGTCCGAGTCGCTGGCCCAGGAAGTCGCGCCATTGGGTATCCGCGTGTTGCTGATCGAGCCGGGGCCGTTCCGCACCGACTGGGCGGGGCGCTCTGCCGGGCAGCGTGCCACGGTGCTGGACGACTACGCCGCCACTGCCGGGGCGCGCCTGGACACCATCCGCGGCTACAGCGGTCAGCAGCCCGGTGACCCGAAGCGTGCTGCGGTGGCCATCGTCAACACGGTCGAAGCGCCGACAGCGCCACTTCGCCTGCTGCTCGGGCAGGCGGCAGTGAACAGCGCACGTAGCAAACTGCGCAAGGTGCTCGACGACATCGATACCTGGGAGGCTGTGAGCATCGCGGCGGACTTCCCCAAGGCGTGATCCAGCGCCGGCCCCCGTTAGGCTAATGGGGGCCGGCGACGCCCAAGGGCCTTTGAAATAGCTGCGCTAGACGGTTTGGCGGTATACCGTAATGAAATATCCCTATGGCCAGTGTTGATATTTTCAATTATCCCCCTCCCCACCAGCTCCTTAAGTTTTGGCTGCGCACCAAGACGCAGAACAAGGAGTTCCTCGCATGAAAAACCCTCGCAGTACTGCCCCCTGCTACGCCAGTGTATTGCTCGCCACCAGCCTTATCTCGGGCACCACTTACGCCACGCCACTGACCCGCGACAACGGCGCACCAGTGGGCGACAACCAGAACTCGCAGACCGCCGGCCCCAACGGCTCGGTACTGTTGCAAGACGTGCAGCTGATCCAGAAGTTGCAGCGCTTCGACCGCGAGCGCATCCCTGAACGCGTGGTACATGCCCGCGGCACCGGCGCTCATGGCGAGTTCACCGCCACCGCCGACATCAGCGACCTGACCGTCGCCAAGGTATTCCATCAAGGCGAACACACGCCCGTATTCGTGCGCTTCTCCAGCGTGGTGCACGGTAATCATTCGCCGGAAACCCTGCGCGACCCACGCGGCTTCGCCACCAAGTTCTACACCGCTGATGGTAACTGGGACCTGGTCGGCAACAACTTCCCGACCTTTTTCATTCGCGATGCGATCAAGTTTCCAGACATGGTCCACGCCTTCAAGCCAGACCCGCGCAGCAACCTCGATGACGACTCGCGACGCTTCGACTTCTTCTCCCACGTGCCGGAAGCCACCCGCACCCTGACCTTGCTCTACTCCAACGAAGGCACGCCGGCCAACTATCGGGAAATGGACGGCAACAGCGTGCACGCCTACAAGCTGGTCAATGCCAAGGGTGAAGTGCACTACGTGAAGTTCCGCTGGAAAACCCTGCAAGGCCAGAGAAACCTGGACCCACGCCAGGTGGCCGAGATTCAGGCGCGAGACTACAGCCACATGACCCACGACCTGGTCAGCGCGATCAACCAGGGCAACTACCCGAAATGGGACCTGTACATCCAGGTGCTCAAGCCCGAGCAACTGGCCCAGTTCGACTTCGACCCGCTGGATGCGACCAAGATCTGGCCAGACGTGCCAGAGCGCAAGATCGGCCAGATGGTGCTCAACCGCAACGTCGGCAACTTCTTCCAGGAAACCGAGCAAGTGGCCATGGCGCCATCGAACCTGGTGCCGGGCATCGAGCCCTCGGAAGACCGCTTGCTGCAAGGCCGCCTGTTCTCATACGCCGATACGCAGATGTATCGCATCGGTGCCAACAGCCTGAGCCTGCCGGTCAACCGCCCGCGCAGCGAGGTCAATACCCTCAACCAGGACGGCGCCTTGAATGCAGGGCAAACCACCAGTGGGGTCAACTACCAACCCAGCCGCTTGCAGCCACGCAGCGAACAAGCCAGCGCGCGTTATGTCGAAACGCCCCTGAGCGGCACGACCCAACAAGCGAAGATCCAGCGCGAGCAGAACTTCAAGCAGGCGGGCGAACTGTTTCGCTCCTACAGCAACAAAGAGCGCAAAGACCTGATCGACAGCCTGGGCGAGGCGTTGGCAATTACAGATGAGGAGAGTCGCTACATCATGCTGTCGTACTTCTACAAGGCCGATAGCGAATACGGCACAGGGCTGGCCAAAGTTGCCAAGGCCGATGTGCAGCGAGTGCGTGAGATGGCGTCGAAGTTGAACGACTGAAGCCGACGCAGCCTTCAAAAAGTATTGGGATGAAACGAAAAAACCCGCCGTATAGGCGGGTTTTTCGTATCGCTTCACACCGAAGCCAGTCGCTCGCATCGGGTGGAATATGGTGGGTCGTGTAGGATTCGAACCTACGACCAATTGGTTAAAAGCCAACTGCTCTACCAACTGAGCTAACGACCCGTTGGATGGCGCGTATATTACTGATTCCTAACAGGAAATCAACACCCCATCAGGATTTTTTTGAAAAATAGGGCGTTGGATCCGCCACACCCGCCGCGCTGAAGCCCTCGGCACGCAGGCGGCAGCTGTCGCATTTTCCGCAGGCGCGGCCTTGGTCATCGGCCTGGTAGCAGGACACCGTGAGGCTGTAGTCCACACCCCGTGCAACGCCAGCCTCGATGATCTGTGCCTTGCTCAGGTTCTGCAATGGCGCCTGAATACGAAAGCCCTGCCCTTCTACACCCGCCTTGGTGGCCAGGTTGGCCATACGCTCGAACGCCTCGACGAACTCGGGGCGGCAGTCTGGGTAACCGGAGTAATCCACCGCGTTGACGCCGATGAAGATATCCCGCGCCTCCAGCACTTCCGCCCAGCCCAAGGCCAGGGACAGGAACACGGTGTTGCGTGCAGGCACGTAGGTTACCGGAATGCCCTCGGTCGGCGCCTCGGGGACGTCGATGCTGCTGTCGGTCAGTGCCGAACCGCCGATACCATTGAGGTTCAGGCCGATTACCTTGTGCTCGACCACACCCAGGTCGCGAGCCACCCGCGCGGCGGCGTTCAATTCGGCACGATGGCGCTGGCCATAATCGAAGCTCATGGTGTAGCAGCTGTAGCCCTCGGCCTTGGCCATGGCGACTACGGTGGCCGAATCCAGGCCGCCGGACAACAGGATTACTGCGCGTTTCTCAGTCATGTCGTTCACTCTCTTGGTCTTAGCGCCCTGGTTCGTCGTTCCACAACAGCTTGTGCAGCTGCAACTGGAAACGTACGGGCAGGTTGTCGGCGACGATCCAGTCAGCCAGGTCGCTGGCGTTCACCTGATGGTGGCTGGGTGAGAACAGCACCTCGCCGGCACGCTCGGCCAGGTTGTACTGGATCAGCTTGGATACCGCCCAGTCGTAGTCCTCACGCGAACAGATGACGAACTTGACCTGGTCGTTGCGGGTCAGGTGCTCGATGTTCTCGTAGAGGTTACGGTGCGACTCCTCGGAGCCCGGGGTCTTGAGGTCGACCACCCGACTGACACGGGCGTCCACCTTCGAGACATCGAGGGCACCGCTGGTTTCCAGGGAAACCTCATAGCCCGCATCGCACAGGCG
The DNA here is from genome assembly GCF_050280645.1 of Pseudomonas sp. NPDC089554. Classification (NCBI taxonomy): domain Bacteria; kingdom Pseudomonadati; phylum Pseudomonadota; class Gammaproteobacteria; order Pseudomonadales; family Pseudomonadaceae; genus Pseudomonas; species Pseudomonas sp. NPDC089554. Next base: position 27,160 of record NZ_JBNNVR010000032.1, on the reverse strand, counting down.
CTTCATCAATGGCAGCGCATTGGGCTGAGCCAGCGGCTCACCGCCAGTGACACACACATAGCGCGGACGAAAACCTGCTACTTGCTCGAGGATGTCATCGAGGGTGCGCACAGTGCCGCCGCTGAAGGCGTAGGCGCTGTCGCAGTATTGGCAACGCAAGGGGCAGCCGGTGAGGCGCACGAATACGGTGGGCAGCCCAGCCGTTCGTGTTTCACCCTGCAAAGAGTAAAAAACTTCGGTGATGCGTAATGTGTCTTGCATGATCGCCACGGGCGTGACAGCTAAACAGGCCATCCGCCTCCATCAGGCACTGCCGCGGACTCGACATAGCGTTATCCGCAGCAGCGTGTTTACGAAAAAAGGGCAAAGATTCTAACGAAAAAACCCGCGGCGAGCGCGGGTTTCTTTCTAAAGGTGCAACTTAGAGCTTCTGCAGGTCACGCTGGGCCAGTTGCGCAGCGGAAGTGCCGGGGTACTGGGTGATGACCTGCTGCAAAATGCCTTTGACCTTGTCTGTGTGGCCAAGACGACGTTCGACGTCGGCCAGCTTGTACAGTGAATCAGGCACTTTGCTGTGCTTGGGGTAAAGCTGGCTGACCTTGGCGAAAGCCTGGCCGGCACCTTGCAGGTCGCCCTTGGCCAAGTTCACTTCACCCAACCAGTACTGGGCATTACCGGCGTACTGGCTGTTGGGGTATCGACGCAGGAAGGCGCCAAAAGCCTGGCTGGCCTTGTCGAAGTCCTTCTGCTTGATCAGGTCGAAGGCTGCATCGTAGTACAGCTTTTCTTTTGCCGGGTCGCCTGGCTCGCTGCCTGCGGCAGGTTGCTGGGCGCTGGCACCGCCATCAGTGGCGGGTGCTCCGGTGGCAGGCGTGCCGCCGGACGGGGAATTCTCGGGGGTTGCAGCAGGCGCGACGCCACTGCTGATGCGACGGTCCAGATCCTGGTAGCGTTCCAGGTTTTCCTGCTTCATGCGAGACACATCGTTCTGCAACTCTTCGATGATGCCTTGCTGGCGGGAAATCTGGTCCTGCATCTGTTGCAGCTGCAAGAACAGCTGGCCCTGCGCGGAAGCAGGGGCAGAAGCCCCTGCTCCGGCATAGGCGCCGCTCGTGCCATAACCCGAGGGCGGATAGCTGCCCCCGTTGTCATCTACTACAGGTACCGCAGCCCATGCCGAGAGCGGCAGGCTGAGGGCGAGGACGGTTACAACACGACGGCACATACGCATAAGAACTTACTTACGCAGTTCTACGCGACGGTTCTGAGCCCAGGACTGCTCGTCGTTGCCGGTAGCAACTGGACGCTCTTCGCCGTAGGAAACCAGTTCCAGCTGAGCAGGCGAAACGCCTTGCAGGACCAGGTAGCGTTGAACGGCTTTGGCGCGACGCTCGCCCAGAGCCATGTTGTACTCGCGGGTACCGCGCTCGTCGGTGTTACCTTCCAGGACAACGCGGCTGCCGTTGGCTTTCAGGTCCTTGGCGTGGACGTCCAGGGAGCGCATGGCTTCTGGCTTCAGGTCCGAGCTGTCGTACTCGAAGTAGAAGGTGGTGATTGCGCGCAGGGCAGCTTCTTCGCTCAGGGAACCGTCGACAGCGCCGGTGTTGGAACCGTAGCCAGCGTTCGGGTCAACAGCGCCTTCACCAGCGTTGTCACCGCCCTTGGAGGAGCAACCTACAGCTACGGCCATGGCCAGAGCCAGCGCAGCGAATTTACCAAACTTCAGCATTTCCATCGTGAAACTCCTAATGAAACCCCAGTGTGTTAAGCAAAAGTGTTACGCCGCAATCAGTTCAGGTAGGGGGACCAGGACGGTTCTCTGACTTCGCCTTGAGCGGTAGGAAGTGGGAGCCTCACACGGCCGTTAAGCGACACGAGCATCAAGACTCCCCGACCCTGCTGGCGGGTGGCGTAGATTAGCATGGTGCCGTTTGGCGCAACAGTGGGAGACTCATCAAGACTGGTCTCCGAAAGAATCTTTACACTTCCACGTTGCAGATCCTGGGCGGCCACCTTGAAGTTGGTGAAGCCATCCTGGCGGTGAATCATCACCAGGGTCTTTTCATCTGCCGACAATTTCGGGTTGGCGTTGTAGTTACCCACGAAAGTTACCCGCTCTGCGCCACCGCCACTGACGGAAGTTTTGTAGATCTGCGGTTTGCCGCCACGGTCGGAAGTGAAGTAAAGCGTGCTGCCATCCTTGCCCCAGAACGGTTCGGTATTGATACCCGGGCCGGCGGTGACGCGGCTGATCTGGCGCGAGCCCATGTTCATCACATAGATGTCCGGGTTGCCATCTTTAGACAGTACGAACGCCAGGCGCGAACCGTCCGGCGACCAGGCTGGTGCGCCGTTGAGGCCCTGGAAGTTGGTGATCTGCTCACGACGACCGGTATCGATGTGCTGAACGAAGATGCGCGGACGCTTCTGCTCGAACGACACGTAGGCGATACGCTTGCCATCCGGCGCGAAGCGCGGCGACAGGATCGGCTCACGGGACTGCAGCAAGGTAACCGCGCGCGCGCCGTCATAGTCAGAACGCTGCAAGGTATAGCGGGTGTTGTTGGCAGAGAAACGCTCGGCAGTCACGTACAGCATGCGAGTGGAGAATGCACCCTTGATGCCGGTGAGCTTCTCGAACGACTGGTCGGCAATGTAGTGCGCCATGTCACGCAACTGGTCGACACCGCCACCGACACTGCCGCTCAGCACTTGCTGCTCGGTCGCGACGTTGAATAGCGCGTAGCTCACCTGCAGGCGACCGCCGGATGGCACGATGCTGCCGACCATCACGTACTGGGCACCCAAGGCTTTCCAATCGCGGAAAATCACTTCGCTGGCCTGGGTAGGCTGGCTGATCATGTTCTGCCGCGGAATCGGCGCGTAGTAGCCGGAGTTGCGCAGGTCATTGCCGATGATATCGGCCATGTCTTCCGGCAGCACGCTGCCACCCTGCAGGCCGAAGGGCACTACCGCGATGGGCGTCGCCCTGTCGCTGCCACTGGTGACCAGGATGTTCTTTTCCTCTGCCACCGCCATGCCTGCCACGCAGCAGAGCATGACCAGCAGTCCTCTCAGACGTTTAATCACAACGCTAGATCCTCAGGTGTAAATGTCATCTTGAACGAACGATACGGATTGAACTCGTTCGGCTTCAAGCCCTGCATTTCGGTCAAGCGACCAATGTTCTTCACTGCGGCGACTGCGGAACTGTCGAACGGACCATCGCCACTGGACTTGGACACGCTCACGTTGGTGATCGTACCGTCCGGCAGCATGTTGATCTGCAGGACTACCGTCATGCCTTTGCGCGCAGAGGGCGGACGCGCCCAACCTTCAGCCGCACGCATGCGGATCAGGTCGTCGAAGTCACCCGCTACCTGGTCACCTTGCTCGTCAGCCAGGGCCTGCTGGCGCTCGGTGGTGTCGGACAGCAACTCGGCCAGGGCCTGTGCCTTCTTGTCCTCTGCCGCCTTGCGAGCTGCTTCCTGTGCTTTTTTCTTCTCGGCGTCCGCTGCGGCCTTCTTCTTGGCCTCATCGGCTGCCTTTTTCTTGGCTTCGTCGGCCGCTGCCTTTTTCTTGGCGTCCTCGGCAGCCTTCTTCTTGGCGTCTTCGGCGGCTTTCTTCTTCGCCTCCTCGGCAGCCTGTTTCTTGGCTTCTTCCTCGGCTTTCTTCTTGGCGATGTCAGCCTGCTGCTTCTTCGCCTCTTCGGCCTTCTTGGCTTCGGCAACCTTGGCGGCCTCTTCAGCCTTCTTCGCCTCGGCGGCCTCGCGAGCCTCTTCAGCCTTTTGAGCTGCGTCGGCTTTCTTTTGTTCCGCGGCCTTCACGGCCTCCTGCTCGACCTTCTTCTGCTCCAACTGCTCGACCTCGGTCTGGCGCGAAGCGGTTTTCTTGGCCTCACCGGCGATCTTCTGGTTGGTCTGGGTGGTCGCCTGGCTCTTGGACTTGAGCTGGTACAGCGTAGCCTGGACGATCGGCTTGGAAGGTGGCAGCTCGGGCGTCATGGCAAAGCTGACGAACAACATGGCGAACACCAGCACGTGCAGGCCGATGGCCCAGACACTGGGCCAGAAGTAGCTTTCCGAGGCGGAGGGCTCTCGCTGCTGCATCAGGGCGCCTCGGTAATCAGGCCAACGTTACCGACACCGGCCTGCTGCAACCCGCCCATGGCCCCCATGACCGAGCCGTAGTCAACGGCCTTGTCACCGCGGATGAACACCTGGGTCTGCTTGCCCTGGTCACGGCCGGCGGCGATGATCTTGGTCACCGCGCTGGTCATGTCCGGCAGGGTCATGGCCCGGTCCATCTGTTTATCGGTGTCGACTTCACTACCGAGGTTCCAGTAGTAGGTCTTGTCGGCCTTGATCGAGATGGTGAGGATCTGCACGTTGTTGTCCTGCGGCAAGGCTTCGCTGGAAACCTTGGGCAGGTCGACCTTCACGCCCTGGTTGAGCATGGGTGCGGTCACCATGAAGATGACCAGCAGCACCAGCATCACGTCGATGTAGGGCACCACGTTCATCTCGGCGACCGGCTTGCGTTTTTGGCGAACTCGGGCCATGGATGTCTACCTGATCACTCTTCGCTGGTGTGCACTTTGCGGTGCAGGATCGCCTGGAACTCGTCGGCGAACGTGTAGTAACGGCCGATCAGCACTTCGCTGCGCGCAGAGAAACGGTTGTAGGCGATAACCGCCGGAATCGCTGCGAACAGGCCGATCGCCGTGGCAATCAATGCTTCGGCAATGCCTGGGGCCACGGTGGCAAGGGTGGCCTGCTGGGCGCTGGCCAGGCCGCGGAAGGAGTTCATGATGCCCCAGACGGTGCCGAACAGGCCGATGTACGGGCTGGTGGAACCGACGGTGGCCAGGAACGGCAGGCTCTGCTCGAGCTTTTCTTCCTCGCGGGAGATGGCAACGCGCATGGCACGCCCGACACCTTCCATGACCGCGTCCGGGTCGACGCCCGGTTGCTGGCGCAGGCGCGAGAACTCCTTGAAGCCGGCCCGGAAGACCTGCTCGACACCCGAGTCCGGGTCAGGGTTGCTGCCCGCCTGGCGGTACAGCTTGGACAGATCGATGCCCGACCAGAAGCGCTCCTCAAAAGCGTCCAGCGCACGACGACCGGCGCGCAGCATGTTGCTGCGCTGGAAGATCATGACCCAAGAGGTCACCGAGGCTAACACCAGGCTCAGCATCACCAGCTGCACCACGATGCTGGCATTGGCGACCAGGCTCCACATGGAGGTATGGTCGACGACGTTTGCTTCCACGCTTATTCTCCTGCGTTGGATTGATTACCCGGCCCGTCCGCCAGGAAGGCGTCGCGCAGCGCTGGGGGAATGGCCCGGGGTTTGAAAGTGTCGGCGCGCACGGCAGCCACCAGGAACTGCCCTTCGCAGAGCAGTGTTGCATCTTTTTCACGCCAGACCTGCTGCACGAAGCGCAGGCTGGCACGATTGAGTTCAAGCACTTGCGCGGTGACCCGCAATTCATCATCCAGACGGGCTGGCGCGTGATAGCGCGCCTCGCTGGAGTGGACCACGAACAACAGGTTTTCACCGGCCAGCTCCGATTGGGAAAAGCCCAGGTGACGCAGCCGCTCGGTGCGTGCACGCTCCATGAATTTCAGGTAATTGACGTAGTAGACAACCCCACCCGCATCGGTGTCCTCGTAATAGACGCGACAGCGGTGTGCGAACGATTCCGGCCAATTTTGCGCGCGCATACTCTAGTGCTTACTCCTCAGCTTGCCAATCCGCCATGGCAACTGTTTTTTCGGAAGTATCTTATTGTCAGCTCCCTCGTGGAGTGCCAGCGCTAAGACCACGAAAACCCCGTTTCGATCTGTCATTCATCGTCCGGATCGGAAAATTCCCCACCCTCGGCGAAACGCCCAGGAATATTCAGGCCAAAGTGCAAATAGGCGTGCCGAGTGACCACACGGCCACGTGGTGTGCGCATGATGTAGCCCTGCTGGATCAAGTAGGGCTCCAGCACATCTTCAATCGTATGGCGCTCTTCGCTGATGGCCGCCGCCAGGTTGTCCACCCCCACCGGGCCGCCATCGAATTTTTCGATCATGGTCAGCAGCAGACGTCGGTCGGAATGATCGAAGCCACGCTCATCGACATCCAGCAGGTTCAGTGCCTTGTCGGCGATCGCCTTGGTGATGTGGCCCTTGCCTCGCACCTCGGCGTAGTCACGTACTCGGCGCAACAGCCGGTTGGCGATACGTGGCGTACCCCGGGCGCGGCGCGCAATCTCGAAAGCACCCTGGTCTTCGATGGCCAGGCCGAGGATGTTCGCCGAGCGGCTGACAATGGTCGCCAGGTCCTGGTTGCTGTAGAACTCAAGGCGCTGGACGATGCCGAAACGGTCGCGCAGCGGGTTGGTGAGCATCCCGGCACGGGTGGTAGCCCCTACCAGGGTAAAGGGCGGCAGGTCGAGCTTGATCGAGCGGGCGGCAGGCCCCTCGCCGATCATGATATCGAGCTGGAAGTCCTCCATCGCCGGGTAGAGCACCTCTTCGACCACCGGCGGCAGGCGATGAATTTCGTCGATGAACAACACATCGTGCGGCTCGAGGTTGGTAAGCATGGCGGCCAGGTCGCCAGGTCGCTCGAGAATAGGCCCCGAGGTGCTTTTGACCGAAACGCCCATTTCATGGGCAATGATGTTGGCCAGGGTGGTCTTGCCCAGGCCGGGCGGACCGAAGATCAGGGTGTGGTCGAGCGACTCGCTGCGCCCACGCGCCGCCTGGATGAACAGGCTCATCTGCTCGCGCACCACCGGCTGGCCGATGTACTCATCGAGGCTCAGGGGGCGAATGGCGCGGTCCTGGACCTCTTCGCGGTCGCGCCCGCTGGCGGCTATCAGTCGGTCGGCTTCGATCACTTGACCATTCCCTTGAGGCTACGGCGGATCAGCTCTTCGCTGCTCAGGTTGGCCTTGCCTTCGATCGCAGAAACAGCCTTGCTCGCTTCCTGCGGCTTGTAGCCCAGCGAAATCAGCGCACTGACGGCGTCGGCCTCGGCCGTGGAGGCGCTGGCCACCGGCAGCGGACCGTCGGAAACCAGGGTGAACATGGCCGGCGAGGTTTCCCAGGCCTTGAAGCGGTCCTTGAGCTCGACCAGCAAGCGCTCGGCGGTTTTCTTGCCGACGCCTGGTACCCGCACCAGCGCAGAGGTGTCCTGGGCCTGCACGCAGCGCACCAGCTCATCGACCTCCAGGCCAGACATCAAGGCCAGCGCGAGCTTCGGCCCTACCCCATTGAGACGGATGAGCTCACGGAACAGCTCGCGCTCGCGCTTCTCGAAGAAGCCATAGAGCAGGTGTGCGTCCTCACGCACCACCAGGTGGGTGTGCAAGGTGACGGCCTCGCCAAGCTTGGGCAGGCGGTACAGTGTGGTCATTGGCACCTCCAGCTCGTAGCCCAGGCCATTGACGTCGATAATCAGGTGCGGTGGCTGTTTTTCCGCCAGGGTGCCGCGCAAACGTCCAATCACGTTCCGATCCTTCTTCTCGGGCCCCGGCTCAGCGACCGGACAACCCTATCAGCAAAAGTGCCAGGTGAGCATTTCACCTGGGCAAAATATGTATCAGGGCATGAAGCGCCTACAGACGCAAGCGCCCGCCGCGCCGCCGCGCCGCCCCTAGACCATGAGGTACTAGGCTGGAGCGGGTGTGGGCGTGGCACAACGCGATAGCCAGGGCGTCGGACGCATCGACCTGGGGCTTCTGGGTCAACTTGAGCAGGTGCATGACCATCAGCATGACTTGCTCCTTGTTCGCGCCGCCGGTTCCGGCCACCGACTGCTTCACCTGGCTGGCGCTGTATTCGGCGATCTCAAGACCCGCCTCGGCGGCCGCCACGATAGCAGCGCCGCGAGCCTGGCCAAGCTTGAGCGCCGAGTCGGCATTGCGCGCCATGAACACCCGCTCGATGCCCATGGTGACTGGCTCGTGCAGGCGAATGACCTCGCTGACACTACGAAACACCACCAGCAAACGCTCATGCAATTCGCCGCTGCCGGTACGGATGCAGCCGGAGGCCACGTACTCGCAGCCACGGGCGGTATGGCGGACTACGCCATAGCCAGTGATGCGCGAGCCGGGGTCGATACCAAGAATCAGTGTCATAGCGCCTGTTTTTCAAGATTTGACAACGTATTCGCGGACAAGCCCGCCCCCACAGATACCACGCGGCACCTGTGGGGGCGGGCCTGCCCGCGTAAAGAGCCTTTATAGAGGCCAGGAAAAACCCTAGCCAAGTTGCTCCATGATCTCATCGGAAATCTGCGCATTGGAGTAGACGTTCTGCACGTCGTCCAAGTCCTCGAGCATGTCGATCAGCTTGAGCACCTTCTGCGCGCCATCCTGATCCAGCTCGGCACTGGTGGTCGGCTGCATGACGATTTCCGCGTCGGCGGCCTTGAAACCCGCCTCTTCCAATGCGTTACGCACGGCATAGAAGCTGTTGAACGGGGTAAAGACCTCGAACGAACCATCATCGTTGGCCACCACGTCATCGGCGTCAGCCTCCATGGCCGCTTCCATCAAGGCATCTTCTTCGACGCCCGGCGCGAAGCTGAGCTGCCCTTTGCGTTCGAACAGGTACGCCACGGAACCGTCGGTGCCAAGGTTGCCACCGCACTTGGTGAAGGCATGGCGAACAGCGGCTGCGGTGCGGTTGCGGTTGTCGGTCATGGCCTCGACCATGATCGCAACGCCTCCCGGGCCGTAGCCTTCGTAGCTGAGCTCCTCGACGTTGTCGCTTTCGTTGGTGCCGGCACCCCGCGCGACCGCACGGTCGATGATGTCGCGGCTCATGTTGGCACCCAACGCTTTGTCCAGGGCCAGGCGCAAACGCGGGTTGGAGGCAGGGTCAGGGCCGCCTTGCTTGGCGGCGACGGTCAGTTCGCGGATCCACTTGGTGAAAACCTTGCCTCTCTTGGCATCCTGGCGTTCTTTGCGGTGCTTGATGTTCGCCCACTTGGAATGACCGGCCATAACGACTCCAAATCCTTGCATCAGAAACAGGTTCCGCCCCGAAGGGCGGAACACGATGAAATCTGCGCCGAAGCGCGTGGGCGCACCCAGGGATGCGCCCTGCCCCGTTTACTCGACCTTGGTCTGCTCGCGCAGGCGGATGTGCAGCTCGCGCAACGCCTTGGCGTCCACCAGGCCTGGGGCCTGGGTCATGACGCAAGCAGCGCTCTGGGTTTTCGGGAAGGCGATCACTTCACGGATCGACTGTGCGCCGGTCATCAGCATTACCAGGCGGTCCAGGCCGAAGGCCAGGCCACCATGGGGCGGCGCACCGAACTTCAGGGCGTCGAGCAGGAAGCCGAATTTCTCTTCCTGCTCCGCCGCCTCGATGCCCAGCAGACGGAACACGGCCTGTTGCATCTCCTTGCGGTGGATACGGATCGAGCCGCCACCCAGCTCGGTGCCGTTCAGCACCATGTCGTAGGCACGCGACAGCGCTGTGGCCGGGTTGGCCTCCAGCTCTTCAGGCGAGCACTTCGGCGCGGTGAAGGGGTGGTGCAGCGCAGTGAAGCTGCCGTCTTCGTTTTCCTCGAACATCGGGAAGTCGACGACCCACATCGGCGCCCACTCGCAGGTGAGCAGGTTGAAGTCGTGGCCGAGCTTGATGCGCAGTGCGCCCAGCGCTTCGCTGACCACTTTGAACTTGTCGGCACCGAAGAACACGATGTCGCCATCGACTGCACCCACACGGTCCAGGATGGTGTTGAGGTTGGCCTCAGGGATGTTCTTGACGATCGGCGACTGCAGGCCTTCAACGCCTTTGGCGCGCTCGTTGACCTTGATGTAGGCCAGGCCCTTGGCACCGTAGATGCCGACGAACTTGGTGTATTCGTCGATTTTGCTGCGCGGCATGCTGGCGCCGCCCGGCAGGCGCAGGGCAGTGACGCGGCACTTCGGATCGTTGGCAGGGCCGGCGAAAACCTTGAAGTCGACGTCTTTCAGCTGGTCGGCAACGTCGACCAGCTCCAGCGGGTTGCGCAGGTCGGGCTTGTCGGAGCCGTAGCGGCGCATGGCTTCTTCGAAGGTCATGTGCGGGAAGTCGCCGAACTCCAGGTCCAGCACTTCCTTGAACAGCTTGCGGATCATGCTCTCGGTGAGTCCCATGATCTCGGATTCGTCGAGGAAGCTGGTCTCGATGTCGATCTGGGTGAATTCCGGCTGGCGGTCGGCACGCAGGTCTTCGTCGCGGAAGCACTTGGCGATCTGGTAGTAGCGGTCGAAGCCGGCAACCATCAGCAACTGCTTGAACAGCTGTGGCGACTGCGGCAAGGCGAAGAAGCTACCGGCGTGGGTGCGGCTCGGCACTAGGTAGTCACGTGCGCCTTCCGGCGTGGCACGGGTCAGGATCGGGGTCTCGACATCGAGGAAGCCATTTTCGTCGAGGAAGCGACGGATGCTGCTGGTGATGCGCGAGCGCAGACGCAGCTTGTCAGCCATTTCCGGGCGACGCAGGTCGATGAAGCGATAGCGCAGGCGGGTTTCCTCGCCGACGTCAGAGTATTCGTTCAGCGGGAAGGGTGGCGTCTCGGCTTCGTTGAGCACGGTCAGCTGGTAACCCAGGATCTCGATAGCGCCAGACGCCATGTTCGGATTCACCGCACCTTCCGGACGCTTGCGCACCTTGCCGGTGACCTGCACAACGTACTCGCTGCGCACGCGGTCGGCGGCGGCGAAGGTGTCGGCACGGTCCGGGTCGAACACGACCTGGGCCATGCCTTCGCGGTCACGGATGTCGAGGAAGATCACACCGCCGTGGTCACGGCGACGGTGAACCCAGCCGCAAAGGGTGACTTCCTGGCCGTCCAGGCTCTCGTTCAGTTGGCCGCAATAATGGCTGCGCATCATGATGGTCGTTTCGCTTCTCGTGATTCGTGTATTCGGTGAAGGCCTTGGTCGCCCAGGGGGCTAATACTGCAAGACCCGCTCGCTGCAATTCAACTCAGTCGGCCTTGTCGCCGCCTGCCAGGTTCTTTTTCGCCCCGGTCTTGAAGTCGGTTTCATACCAGCCATTGCCGCTCAGGCGAAAACCAGGCACCGACAGTTGCTTCTTCAATGCAGGCGCCTGGCAGGCCGGGCAATCGGTCAGCGGCGCGGCGCTGATCTTTTGCAGTGCCTCCAGACGGTGGTCGCAGGCACTGCATTGGTAGTCATAAAGGGGCATGGATGTCTCTCGTCAACCATAACGCTGGCTGCCGGGGCAGCAAAAAGCGAGATTATATATGGTTAAGGAGTGCAGTGCAGCCCGGCGATCAGCGTATCCGGGGCGGCTCTTGCAGCCAGGCTACGCAGATCACCCGCACCAGACCACTGAAATTGCGCACGCCCCCCTGGCGCAGGTGCACCTCGCGGTCGATATAGGAAAGCACCGCGCTCACCGAACAGCCGTTGGCCTCGGCGATACATTCCAGGATGCGCCAATAGACCACCTCCAGGCGCAGACAGGTGGCAAAGCCATTCAAACGGATGGAACGCGAGACCGGCACGATCTGCTGCATGTCGAAATCGCTCTTGAACGGATCCTTGCAATCCTTGACCGGCCAACCACCCTGCTTGCCTGCTTGCGCCATATCTATTCACCACATCATTTCAGTGCACGGAAAAATCTGCGTGGGAGTACCACCCAGGTCGTGCAATGAAGCGCTGGCGCGCCGACACAAAGCAGCGGCAAAACCTTCCCCTCGCAATGAAAAGCCCGGTTGCGCGCTGGCGAAACCGGGCCTGGAGGGAAGGTGCAGCAGTGACTGCCCGTCAGTTGTTGTCGAGCAACACTCGCAACATCCAGGCGGTTTTTTCGTGAACCTGCATGCGCTGGGTCAGCAGGTCGGCGGTCGGCTCGTCACTGACCTTGTCCACTACCGGGAAGATGCTGCGCGCGGTGCGCACCACCGCTTCCTGGCCCTGGACCAACTGGCGGATCATTTCTTCAGCACCCGGCACACCTTCTTCTTCCTTGATCGAAGAGTGGCGCGCATAGAACGCATAGGAGCCAGGCGCCGGGAAACCCAGCGCACGAATGCGCTCGGCGATCGAATCGACCGCCAGTGCAAGTTCGTTGTACTGCTCCTCGAACATCAGGTGCAGCGTTCGAAACGACGGCCCCGTTACGTTCCAATGGAAGCTGTGGGTTTTCAGATACAGCACGTAAGTATCCGACAACAGCCGGGAAAGCCCTTCGACGATGGACTTGCGGTCTTCTTCGCTGATACCGATATCGATTGCCATGAATCTCCCCTTTTCCTAAGGCTTGACGATCAAGCAGGCCGAATCACTGTATCAAGACTTGCCAGCAGCTGCATGCGACACAGCGCAATACATCAGCTCGACCCTGCTGTGGTTTGAGAAGCCTGGGCCTTTGCTGTTAAATAGGCAGTGTGCCACCCGTGCGGATCGTTATTGCCGGGTGCATAGGCTGGCCAGTCGCGTGACCGCGCGCTCATCTCATGCGCACCGTGCTGCCAGCTCTTCCTGTGACCGGCCTTATCCACATGTGAGCCTACCCAATGTTCAAGATCGTCCATCTGCTGACGGGCGTGGCGGCTTTGCTGCTATCGCTCATGCCCAGCCTGAGAACCGACGCAACACCTCTCCTGCAGCACCCCGACGCGGTCTACCTGGCCCTGCTTGGCCTGCTCAACCTGGTCTTCGCCCCGGCGGCCTCGAACTACTATCAAGGTGCCCGCCAACTGCTGCAACGCTTGGCCAGTGCCTTGCTGGTCAGCGCGGTACTGCTGCAGACCGCCGCCCTGCTCGCGCGCCCGGAGCTTGGCAGCTTGCCAGCGCTGTTCGCCGCTGCCTTGGCCGTGGCCTCGTACCTGGGCGCCAGCTTCGCCCGCAGCGGCCGCAAGCCCCGTGCAAGCCAAGGCAACCTGCAAGACGCCGGCAAGCGCGATACCGGCACCGTGAAGTGGTTCAACACCTCCAAGGGCTTTGGCTTCATCTCTCGCGACTCGGGTGACGATATCTTCGTGCACTTTCGCGCCATTCGTGGCGAAGGCCACCGCGTACTGGTCGAAGGCCAGCGCGTGGAGTTCTCGGTGATGCATCGAGACAAAGGCCTGCAAGCCGAGGACGTGGTCGCGGTTTCGCGCCGCTAACCCACGCCCTGCCCCGCCGCCCTCAGTAATGAGGCGGCGGAGGCTCCTCCCCGCCGGCCTCATATTGACCGACCATCTCTTCATAACGCTTGAGCAATTCAGCCACCTGCAGCTGCAAGCGCTCAATCACCCGGTTCTGCTCCACCAGCACGTCGTTGAGTGCCTGGATGGTGTCGTCCTGGAACGCCTGGCGGCTTTCCAGCTCAATGATGCGGGCTTCCAATGGCATGAGCCTCAGGCCTCCTTCAAGTCGTTGCCAAGCAAGGCCCGCAGACGCTGCTGTATAGCCTCGACCTGCCCAGGCGCGTAGTCGATGGCAGGCACCTTGCCCCACACCGGCGCCGGCCACGCGGCGTCATCGCGATGACGAACGACCACATGCATGTGCAACTGGCTCACCACGTTACCCAGGGTGGCCACGTTCATCTTGTCGGCCGCGAATTCGCCGTTGAGCGCCTCGGCCAAACGCGTGGTTTCCTGCCAGAGCTGCTGCTGGTCGGCCGCGCTCAACTGGAACAACTCGCTCACCTCGGCACGCCGCGGTACCAGGATGAACCAGGGGTAGTTGGCATCTTTGCTCAGCAGCAGGCGACACAACTCAAGGTCACCCAACACCAGCGAATCCTGCTGTAGACGCGAATCCAGGACGAACACGACAACCTCCGACTTAGCCAATTGGCCCGCACTTGCGCGAGCACCATCGGTGCAGGATACCTGGCTTCAGGTCGGGCTTCATGACCCATCGCGCCCGTATCGCCCCTTTTTGGCCCCTACATTGATGGCTATGCGCCACATCCGGTAACACCGCGCTACTTTTCGCACCAAAATGATGCGAAAAATTTCCGATCAACACACCCACTGCGGCACAAAGTACTCAGGATGAACAATCCTCGGTAACACATTGACTTTAATGGCAGCTTCTGGCGACAAACCTCACAGAAAAAATCGGCATACCATCAGACAGTAGCACCCCCGTGTTTCCGGCGCTTCACAGCCTTTTCGCTGAAAAATGTGAAAATTTCATCAACGGTGATTGTTTTCTTGCACGCTTGTTGCATTCCTTTTACGCCAAGTCGGCACGAGACCTGCAAAGGCTGGTTGACGGGACGAATAACAACAGCGGCAACGATTCATCAGGGAGCCCCAGTTACCGACTTGGAACCTTTACGGTTTTATTACGGGCTGACGGCAACGCTGTAGTACACGACCGATTAAAACCGGTACGTGGTTTGCGACATGGATATAACCATTTGCGACATGAGCATAAACTTTCCGAAAGGTTGTTTTTTTCATATCGCCAAGAACAGTCAGCGTGATATACATTTTCGCCGACATAAAAAGAAAGAGCTGCCCCGATAACTAAAAAACCTGGGCGCAGCGGTACTCTTCCTAAAACCAAAGGAGCAAATCACGATGCGCGTGATGAAGTGGAGCATGATCGCCCTGGCCGTTGCGGCAGGGACTTCGCAGTTGGCAGTCGCCTCTTCGCAAGACGAATCCAAGGGCTTTATCGAAGACAGCAAGCTGAGCGTCAAAACTCGCATGCTGTACTTCAGCCGTGACTTCCGTAATGCCCCAGCCGGCGACCAAAGCCGCGTTGAAGAAACCGGTCTCGGTTTCGTTGGCACCTACGAGTCCGGCTTCACCCAGGGCACCATCGGCGTGGGTGTAGACGCCATTGGCATGCTGGGCCTGAAACTGGACAGCGGCAAGGGCCGTGCAGGCACTGGCCTGTTCCCGACCGGCAGCGACGAGCGCTCCCAGGACGACTACTCCAAGGGCGGCGGCGCAGTTAAGTTCCGCATCTCCGACACCGTGCTGAAAGTGGGCGACCAGTTCACCGCACTGCCGGTATTCGCTACCGACGACAGCCGCTTGCTGCCAGAACTGGCCCAAGGCGCCCTGTTCACCAGCAACGACATCAAGGGCCTGACCCTGCACGCCGGTCGCTTCACCAGCCTGACCGCGCAAGCCGAAACCAACCGCGACAGCTTTGGCCTGAAGAAAGCCGATGTATTCGGTGGCACCTACGCCATTACCGATAGCCTCAGCTCCAGCGTCTACTACTCGCGCGTCGAAGATCACTTCCGCAAGTGGTACGGTAACGTCAACTGGGCGCTGCCAATCAGCGACAAGCAAGGCCTGGTGTTCGACTTCAACATCTATGACACCAAGTCCATCGGCGATAACTTGACCGGTGCTTATGTTACCAAGGCCGACGGTACCAACGAACTCGACAACACCGTGTTCAGTATCTCCGGCGCTTACAACATTGGCGCTCACACCTTCACCCTGGCCTACCAGAAAGTGACCGGTGACGGTGACTATGCCTACGGCATCGACGGTGGCGGCACCGTATTCCTGGCCAACTCCATCGCCCGTTCCGACTTCAACGCTGAAGACGAGAAATCCTGGCAGGCTCGCTACGACCTGAACTTCGCCGAGTACGGCATTCCAGGCCTGACCTTCATGACCCGTTACGTGCGCGGTTCCGGTGCAACCACCCGCACCACCGACGACGGTAAGGAATGGGAACGCGACATCGACATCAAGTACGTCCTGCAGGAAGGCCCTGCCAAGGACCTGAGCTTCCGTGTCCGCCAGGCCACCTACCGTTCCTCCGATGGCGTCTACTACGGCTCCAACTCCATCGACGAACTGCGTCTGATCGTCGAGTACCCGCTGAGCATCCTGTAAGCCCCGGCTTGCAATGCCCCGCACCTGAAGAAGCCCGGCACTTGCCGGGCTTTTTCTTGCCAGTCTTGGCTGACAAGCGCGACGCCCTGGGGCATCCTGTACGCTTTCGTTTCGCCCCCGTACAATGCGGGGTCATTTCACATTCAGGCAATCGACACGGCTCCCCATGCGCACCAGTCAATATTTGCTCGCCACCCAGAAAGAAACCCCTGCCGACGCGGTCGTCATCAGCCACCAGCTCATGCTGCGCGCCGGCATGATCCGCAAACTGGCCTCTGGCCTTTACACCTGGCTGCCGATGGGCCTGCGGGTGATGCGCAAGGTCGAAACCGTGGTACGCGAGGAAATGAACGCCGCTGGCGCCCTGGAAGTGCTGATGCCGAGCATCCAGCCCGCCGAACTGTGGCAGGAGTCTGGCCGCTGGGAGCAGTACGGCCCTGAACTGCTGCGTCTGAAGGACCGCCATGACCGCGACTTCTGCGTAGGCCCGACCCATGAAGAGGTCATCACCGACCTGGCGCGCAACGAGCTGTCCAGCTATAAGCAGCTGCCGCTGAACATGTACCAGATCCAGACCAAGTTCCGTGACGAGATTCGTCCGCGCTTCGGCCTGATGCGCGGCCGCGAATTCATCATGAAGGACGCCTATTCCTTCCATGCCGACCAGGCTTCCCTGCAGGAAACCTACGACCGCATGCACCAGGCCTACAGCAACGTCTTCACCCGCCTGGGCCTGGACTTCCGCCCCGTGCAGGCCGACACCGGCTCGATCGGTGGCAGCTATTCCCACGAATTCCACGTACTCGCCTCTTCCGGCGAAGACGACGTGATCTTCAGCGACAGCTCCGACTACGCGGCCAACATCGAGAAGGCCGAGGCGATCCCACGCGAAACCGTGCGCCCAGCCCCTACCGAGGAGCTGCGCCTGGTCGACACCCCCGATGCCAAGACCATCGCACAACTGGTCGAGAACCATGGCCTGGCGATCGAGAAAACCGTCAAGACCCTGATCGTGCATGGCGCCGAGGAAGGCAAACTGATCGCCCTGATCGTGCGTGGCGACCATGAGCTGAACGAAATCAAGGCCGCCAAGCTGGAGCAGGTCGCCGACCCCGTGGTCATGGCCAGCGACGCCGAACTGCGCGCCGCCATCGGCGCTGGCGCAGGCTCCCTGGGCCCGCTGAACCTGCCGCTGGAAATCGTCATCGACCGCTCCGTTGCCCTGATGAGCGACTTCGGCATCGGCGCCAACATCGACGACAAGCACTACTTTGGCGTGAACTGGGAGCGTGACCTGCCGGTTCCACAGGTCGCCGACCTGCGCAACGTGGTCGCAGGCGACCCAAGCCCGGATGGCCAGGGCACCCTGGTGATCAAGCGCGGCATCGAGGTTGGCCACATCTTCCAGCTTGGCACCAAGTACAGCGAGGCGCTGAAATGCCAGGTGCTGGGCGAGAACGGCAAGCCGGTAACCCTGGCCATGGGTTGCTACGGTATTGGCGTGTCCCGCGTGGTCGCCGCTGCCATCGAGCAGAACCATGACGAGAAAGGCATCATCTGGAACGACGCCCTGGCGCCCTTCCAGATCGCCCTGGTACCGCTGCGCTACGAAACCGACCTGGTTCGCGAGGCCACCGACAAGCTCTACGCCGAGCTGACCGCCGCCGGCTTCGAAGTGCTGCTGGACGACCGCGACAAGAAAACCAGCCCCGGCATCAAGTTCGCCGACATGGAACTGATCGGTATTCCGCACCGCATCGTGGTCAGCGACCGCTCCCTGGCCGAAGGCAACCTTGAGTACAAGCACCGCACCGAGCAGGACGCCCAGGCGCTGCCACTGAATGAAGTGCTGACCTTCCTGCAAGCGCGCGTGCGCCGCTAACAGCCCAATGCACGAGTGAACATGTCCAAGCGAAGTACCATCACCCTGGGCGGCGCCGCACTCTGCGGCGCCCTGTTCGTCAGCGGTTGCGCCAACCATATGTCGCAGCGCAGCGAGCATGAGGAGCGTGTCGAGCGCAAGCTGCTCGAACACAGCCTGCAGATCGACGTCGGCGAGCCCAAGATCATGGAGCTTCCGCAGCGACGTGTGCGCATCCATGAGCAGCAGCGCTTCGAAGTCACCGAATTCGAAGTGACGCGCCGCTACGACCGCTACACCCCTTACCAACCCTGGCGGGAGGTCTACGAGATCCCGCTGGGTGCGGTAGCGGTGGTCGCCGGTGTCGGCGCCAACGTGGTGAACGTGTTCACCTTGGGCAACCTGCCGGACAGCATCACCCACGACTGGCTGAACTATGGCGTGGCCGGGCTCAACCCGTTCATGAACGTGCAGTCCAACGGGCGTGCCCAACAGAACCTGGCGGGTATCAGCGAGGTGCAGAAAGGCAAGCGCGAGGAAGCTACCAGCACCCCGTGGAGCGAGCGACTGGTGGAGGTCAAGGCCGGCAAGTCGACCCACGAGCTGACCACCGACCGCAATGGCGTGCTGCGCCTGAACCTGCTCGACAGCCCGTTCTCCGAGCAAAACCTCAAGAATGTCGGCACCCTGCACCTGCTGGTGGCCGACGAGGACAAAGGCGTGCGTGGCGATGCTAGCCTGCTGGTCAGCGCTACCCTGCGCAGCAAGCTGCTGGAGGCGCACGAGCTGATCTTCGACGACCTGGAAGACGACGAAGTCGGCCAGTGGGTGCACCGGGTCAAGCGTCTGTCGGAGCTGGGCCTGGAGGAAGAGGCCAGTGAACTGGAGCAGAGCCTGATCGAGCTGACCCGCAACGATCCGGAGCTGCAGCAGGAATTTCTCAAGACGCTGACCAAGGAAACCGGTCGACTGGTAGCCGACCCCGGCACACATTGACGCGATAAGGGCTGCTGAGCAGCCCTTTTTTCATGGCCCAAACAGCTCCAGCTGTTCATGGGCACCGCGCAGGTCGCGCAACCTCACCCCAACCCCCAGCAACCGCACTGGCTTGCCGCCCCGGGCGAAGGCCTGGCGCAGCAGCTGTCGATAGCTTTCCAGGTCTCGCCCAGCGCCTGCCTGCTCCAAGGTGGTCTGGCTGAAATCATGGAACTTGACCTTGACGAAGGGTTTATCCGGCTTGTAGCTGCTGTCCATCCGCGCAATCCGCTCATTCAGGCTTTCCAGCAGGCCAGGGATTTTCTCCAGGCAACTCGCCAGGTCCGGCAGGTCGGTATCGTAGGTATTTTCCACGCTCACCGACTGGCGTCGGCTGTCGTTCTGCACCGCGCGCTCATCGATACCCCGCGCCAGCCCAAAAAGGCGCTCGCCGAAACTGCCGAACTCGCGCACCAGCGCCAGCCGCGACCAGTCGCGCAATTCAAGGCAGGTAACGATGCCCAGACGTGCGAGCTTGTCCGCCGTGACCTTGCCCACGCCATGCAGACGGGCAACCGGCAAGGCCTCGACGAACGCCTCGACCTGGTCCGGCTTGACCACGAACAAGCCATTGGGTTTGCGCCAGTCACTGGCGATCTTGGCCAGGAACTTGTTCGGCGCCACCCCGGCCGAGACGGTGATGTGCAGCTTCTGAGCGACGCGTCGGCGAATGTCCTCGGCAATGCGCGTGGCGCTGCCGTCGAACCACTGGCTGTCGCTCACGTCCAGGTAGGCCTCGTCCAACGACAGCGGCTCGATCAATTCGGTGTAGTCGCGAAAGATCGTGTGAATCTCTCGCGAGGCCTCGCGGTAGGCCTCGAAGCGTGGCTTGACGATGAGCAGGTCCGGGCACAGCTTCAAGGCATGGTGCGACGACATCGCAGAACGCACGCCATAGGCTCGGGCTTCGTAGTTGCAGGTGGCAATCACGCCGCGGCGCTCCGGCGCCCCGCCCACGGCCATGGGCCGACCGACCAGGCGCGGGTCGTCACGCATCTCGATCGCGGCATAAAAGCAATCGCAGTCGATGTGAATGATCTTGCGCTGAGACATGGATGACCACAGATACTGTAAATTCATACAGATACTACAGCATCATCAGACCTTAGGCAGCCAACAAGCGCCAGATGGCGGCGCTGTGCCTACACCGACAGCAAGCCCGCGCCGTTGCTGGCTCGCAGCGCCAAATGAGAACGCTAAGGGTTTGAACGAAAAAGACTTTTTTCACGAAAGCGCTTGACAGCGTGAAGGATTTCCGTAGAATTCGGTTCCACAGGCGCGGGATGGAGCAGCCTGGTAGCTCGTCGGGCTCATAACCCGAAGGTCGTCGGTTCAAATCCGGCTCCCGCAACCAAACTTGAGAAAGGCCACTGTTTACGCAGTGGCCTTTTTCTTTGCCTCTGGAAAAATACTTAAAAAAATCAAAGGCTAATGCTTGACACCACAGCGCATTTGCGTAGAATGCGCCCCACTGACGCGGGATGGAGCAGCCTGGTAGCTCGTCGGGCTCATAACCCGAAGGTCGTCGGTTCAAATCCGGCTCCCGCAACCATATTCGTCAGAACAAACCCCGCCTGTTTTCGGACAGGCGGGGTTTTTTGCATTTGCCCTTCCAAAAATCCCCCGCCGCCACGTGCACTGCACCCGCATGAACTAACTTTAACTATCCTGAAACAGTTAAACCGACACAGCTCGGAGTAATATTTGGATACGTTTTCCCAAAGGGACTTTCACTTGGCCGCACCTCTCCCCTACCTCGCGCCGCGTGCCCGGGGTGATTCATGACCGCTGCTCCCCAAGATTCCCCAGCCCCCGTCACCGCCGCGTTGCCCGCAGCCGCACAGCGCTTGCCGTGGTTGGAGCGCCTGAGCAAGTACCGCCAGCCGATTGGCCTGGGGGTGACCTTGCTGCTGTTCGCCATGGGCCTGATCGCCTGTCGCCACCTGTTGAGCGAGCTGGACATCTATGCCCTGCACGACGCCATGCTCAGCGTTCCGGCAACTGCGTTGCTCGGGGCGCTGCTGGCCAGTGCGGTGGGTTTCGTGATCCTGCTGGGCTACGAGTGGTCGGCCTGTCGCTACGCCGCCGTCAAGCTGCCCACCCGTACGCTGCTGCTGGGTGGTTTCAGCGCATTCGCCATCGGCAACGCCATAGGCCTGTCGATGCTTTCCGGTGGGTCGGTGCGCTATCGCCTGTATGCCCGCCAAGGCCTGGGGGCCGCCGAGGTGGCACGGATGACCGTGTTCGCCAGCCTGTCCCTGGGCTGCGCCCTGCCTCCGCTGGCCGCCGTGGCCACCCTCAGCGACCTGCCTGGCGCTGCCACCGCGCTGCGCATGCCCGCAGCACTGCTCGGTGGTGTCGCAGTAGCCGTGCTATTGGCCACTGCCGTGCTGGTGATTGGCCTATACCGTCGTCGCACGGCGGAACAACCCCTGCCCGACAACCTGCTGGTTCAGCTTGGCCGCCGCACCCTGCGCCTGCCCGGTGCGCGCCTGGCGGCCCTGCAACTGCTGATTACCGCCCTGGATGTCGCCGCCGCCGCAACCGTACTCTACCTGCTGCTGCCCGAAGCCCCACCCTTCGGCGCCTTCGTGCTGGTGTACCTGCTGGCGCTGGCCGCCGGCGTACTTAGCCACGTACCTGGCGGCGTCGGGGTGTTCGAGGCGATCCTGCTGGCGGCCTTTGCCAACCAGCTGGGCGCCGCGCCACTGGCCGCTGCACTGTTGCTGTACCGCCTGATCTACGTGGTCTTGCCGTTGCTGCTGGCCTGCGTGTTGCTGCTGGCCAACGAGGCCCGCCGCCTGCTGTTCGCCCAGCAGGCAATCAAGGCAGCTTCCGGGCTCGCAGCGCCAGTGCTGGCGATATTGGTGTTTCTCTCGGGCGTGGTGCTGCTGTTTTCCGGCGTGACCCCGGAGATCGACAGCCGCCTGCAGCACATGGGCTTTCTCATTCCGCACCGGCTGATCGACGCCTCGCACTTTGGCGCCAGCCTGATCGGCGTGCTCTGCCTGCTGCTGGCCCAGGGCCTGCGCCGTCGTCTGTCCGCTGCCTGGTTGCTGACCATGGTGCTGTTGCTAGCGGGCGCGGTGCTGTCGCTACTCAAGGGCTTCGACTGGGAAGAAGCCTCGCTGATGATGTTCACCACTGCCCTGCTGGCGCTGTTCCGTCGTTCGTTCTACCGCCCCAGCCGTTTGCTGGAACTGCCCTTCTCGCCGGTGTACCTGGTGGCTAGCGCCTGCGTGGTGGGGGCCTCGGTGTGGCTGCTGCTGTTCGCCTACCAGGACGTGCCCTACACCCATAAGCTGTGGTGGCAGTTCACCCTGGACGCCGATGCCCCACGCGGCCTGCGCGCCGCCATGGGCAGCGCGGTGCTGCTAGTGATCGTCGCCCTGACCTGGCTGCTGCGCACCGCCCGCCCGGTGATCCACCTACCCACCGAAGACGAACTGCAACGCGCCAGTCGCATCCTGCTGGCCTCCGACCAGCCCGACGGCGGCCTGGCCTTGACCGCCGACAAGGCGCTGCTGTTCCACCCCAGCGACAACGCCTTCCTCATGTACGCCCGCCGTGGCCGCAGCCTGGTGGCGCTGTACGACCCGATCGGCCCGGCCCAGGAGCGCGCCGAGATGATCTGGCAGTTCCGCGACCTGTGCGACCTGCATCACGCCCGCCCGGTGTTCTACCAGGTCCGCGCCGAGAACCTGCCGTTCTACATGGACATCGGCCTGACCGCGATCAAGCTCGGCGAGGAAGCCCGGGTCGATTTGCGCCGCTTCGACCTTGAAGCCAAGGGCAAGGAGATGAAAGACCTGCGCTACACCTGGAACCGCGGCACTCGCGATGGCCTGACCCTGGAAGTGCATGAACCCGGCCAGGCGCCCCTGGACGAACTGAGGCAGATCTCCGACGCCTGGCTCACCGGTAAGAACGTGCGCGAGAAAGGCTTCTCGCTAGGGCGCTTCAGCCCCGACTACCTGCGCCACTTCCGCATCGCGCTGATCCGATTCCAGGGCCGCCCGGTGGCCTTCGCCAACCTGCTGGAGACCCACAGCAACGAACTGGCCAGCCTCGACCTGATGCGCGCCCACCCCGAAGCGCCAAAGCTGACCATGGAATTCATGATGATCGGCTTGATCCTGCACTATAAAAGCCACGACTACGCTCGCTTCAGCCTTGGCATGGTGCCGCTTTCCGGCCTGCAACCACGCCGCGGCGCACCCTTGACCCAACGCCTGGGCTCGATGGTGTTCCAACGCGGCGAACAGCTCTACAACTTCCAGGGCCTGCGGCGCTTCAAGGACAAGTTCCAGCCGGACTGGGAACCTCGCTACATGGCTGTGCCGGCCGGGCTCGACCCGCTGGTGGCACTGGCCGATACCGCCGCCCTGATCGCAGGCGGCCTGACTGGATTGGTGAAACGCTGATGATCCGACGTTATTGGCTGTATGTCCTGGTCCCCCTGCTGCTGGCCTTGCTGGCCGCAGGCGCGGCCTTCTGGCACTGGACCCGCCCAGCACCCGCAGTGCAGGTGGAGCACCTGACCCTGACCGATGGCAGCGCCCTCACCCGCGCCACCCCTGGCGTTCGCGCCAAGGCCTTGGTGGCCATCGGCGTGCCCCACGACCAGGCCCTGAGCGACAAGCAGTTGCTCGACCTCAGCCAGGCCGGTGCCGCCCAACTGGTGCAGGTAGTGCTGCCCACCGGCGATTGCAGCAAGCAGCTACAAGCCATGGACCTGGCCATGGCACAACTGGCCGGCAAGCCGACCCTGGTGGCCGGTATCGGCCCCGGCGCCAGCGAGGCCTGGCGCTGGCTGGCCGCGCAGAACGACGACAAGGCACGAGCCATCTCGGTCGACTTCAATGTCGAACAACCGGCCTGCCAGGCCGCCCTGCCGAAAACCGCCGCCCACGGCCACTGGAGCGTGGCCTGGAACGACAACCCGGACGACGCCAGTGCCGCCTTCGTACGCGACCAGGCCAATGCCGAGACCAGCATCGCCGACTACGACATCCACCTGCCACAGGTGCTCAAGGCGCAGCTGACCCAAGCCCTGGTCGGTCGCGATGGCAACGCCCTGGCGATCCCGGTGGTGGAAGTTCCGGCTGGACAGACCGCCGACACCGTCACCCTGTTCCTGTCCGGTGATGGCGGCTGGCGTGACCTGGACCGCGATGTCGCCGGGGAAATGGCCAAGATGGGCTACCCGGTGGTGGGCATCGACACCCTGCGCTACTACTGGCAGCACAAGACCCCAGAACAAAGCGCCCTGGACCTGTCCGAGCTGATGCAGCACTACCGGCAGAAATGGGGCACCAAGCGCTTCGTGCTGACCGGCTACTCGTTCGGCGCCGACGTGCTGCCGGCGATCTACAACCGCCTCTCGGCCGACGACCAGAAACGTATCGATGCTGTCATCCTGCTGGCCTTCGCCCGCAGCGGCAGCTTCGAAATCGCGGTGGAGGGCTGGTTGGGCAAGGAAGGCCAAGAGGCACTGACCGGGCCAGAGATGGCCAAGCTGCCGGCGGCCAAGGTGGTGTGCATCTATGGCGTTGAGGAAAGTGACGAGAGCGGCTGCACCGACAAGAGTGCCGTGGGCGAGCGCCTGAAGCTGCCGGGCGGGCACCACTTCGACGAGAACTACCCGTCACTGGCCAAGCGCCTGATCGGCGAGATCGAGACCCGCCAGGGCAAGGCCAATGTGGCTGAGCAGTGAAATACAAAGGGGCCGCTAATGCGGCCCCTTCTACATACCCTTAGATCTCAACCTGCGTCCCCAACTCGATCACCCGGTTCAACGGCAGGTTGAAGAACCGCAAGTTGCCGTTGGCATTCTTCAGCAGGAACGCGAACAGGCTCCCGCGCCAGCGCGCCATGCCCTCCAGGCGCGAGGCGATCACGGTCTCGCGGCTGAGGAAATAGGTGGTGCGCATCGGGCTGAAGTCCAGTTCATCCAGGTGGCATAGCCTCAGCGCCGCCGGCACGTCCGGCTCATCCATGAAACCGAAGTGCAGCAGCACGCGGAAGAAGCCGTCGCCATAGGCTTCCACCTCGAAGCGCTCCTGTTCCGGCACCCGTGGCCGGTCCTCGCTGACCACTGTCAATAGCACCACCTGGCTGTGCAGCACCTGGTTGTGCAGCATGTTGTGCAACAAGGCATGCGGGACGGCATCAGGCCTGGCGGTAAGAAACACCGCCGTGCCTTCGACCCGGTGCGGCGGCTGCACGCGGATGCTGCTGATGAACACCGGCAGCGGCAGTGCCCCTTCGTCGATACGCTCCACGAGGATCTGCTTGCCGCGCTTCCAGGTGCTCATGAGCACGAACAGCACCAAGCCGGCCAACACCGGGAAGGCGCCGCCCTGGACGATCTTCGGCACGTTGGCGGCGAAGAACAGCCCATCCACCAGCAAAAAGCCCACCAGCAGCGGCACCGCCAGCAGCGGCGGCCACTTCCACAGCAGCAACATCACCGCCGCCACCAAAACGCTGGTCATCAGCATGGTGCCAGTCACCGCTACGCCATAGGCCGCCGCCAGGGCGCCAGACGACTCGAAGCCGATCACCAGCAGCACCACGCCGACCATCAGCGCCCAGTTCACTGCAGCGATGTAGATCTGCCCCTGCTCGTCGCTGGAGGTGTGCTGGATCTGCATGCGCGGGATATAACCCAGCTGGATGGCCTGCCGGGTCAGGGAGAAGGCCCCGGAAATCACCGCCTGCGAGGCGATTACCGTGGCCAGGGTGGCCAACCCGACCAGCGGCAGCAGCGCCCAGCCCGGCGCCAGCAGGTAGAACGGGTTGCGCGCAGCCTCGGGGTTCTGCAGCAGCATCGCGCCCTGGCCGAAGTAATTCAGCACCAGGGCCGGCAGCACCAGGGCGAACCAGGCGCGAGCGATCGGCTTGCGGCCAAAATGCCCCATGTCGGCGTACAACGCCTCGGCACCGGTCAGCGCCAGCACCACCGCGCCAAGAATCGCCACGCCCATGCCGGGGTGAACGATGAAGAAGTGGATCGCCCAGCCGGGGTTGAAGGCCTTGAGCACTTCAGGGCTTTGCAGGATGCCATGCACGCCAAGCGCGGCCAGCACCACGAACCAGGTGACCATGATCGGGCCGAAGGCCTTGCCGATTTTCTCGGTGCCGTGCTTTTGCACCAGGAACAGCGCCACCAGCACCACCAGCGAGATCGGCACCACCCAATGGTCGATACCGTCGAATGCCAGGCCCATGCCCTCCACCGCCGACAGCACCGACACCGCCGGGGTGATCATGCTGTCGCCATAGAACAGCGACGCACCTACCAAGCCGCAGCCGACCATCAGCATGCGCAGCCGCGGGTACTGCGCCGTGGCCCGCCGCGCCAGCGCGGTCAGGGCCATGGTGCCGCCTTCGCCCTGGTTGTCGGCACGCAGGATGAACATCACGTACTTGAACGACACCACCCACAACAGCGACCAGAGAATCAGCGACAGGATGCCCAGCACGCCATCGTGATCCACCTGCACCCCGTAGCCGCCGTTGAACACCTCCTTGAGGGTATACAACGGGCTGGTGCCGATATCGCCGTACACCACCCCCACAGCGGCCACCAGCAGGCTCAACGGCCGTGCTGCGCCCTGCTTCCCTTCGTGCCCACCCTCGGCGTGGCTGCTTGCCTGAACCATCGACCACTCCCGCAGACGGCCTGCTAGACCGAATAGAATTCACCGCACGCCCGGCCTTGAGAGGCCCAGGCGCAACGGCGCGAAGCATAGCCCAGCGCTCGTCGCTTTTCTGCTGGTCAAGTGCCTCCGTGCTCGCTAGAATTGCGCACTTTTTGATCAGAGGCGCCGATAGCGCCCGTCAAGATCGCCCCCGACCACGGCTGGGCGAACTGTATTCAATACCGAGGTTAGCCATGTCCACCACTCCCGCCACGCCGAAGGTCGGCTTTGTCAGCCTGGGTTGCCCCAAGGCCCTGGTCGACTCCGAACGCATCCTGACCCAGCTGCGCATGGAAGGTTACGAAGTCGTACCGACCTACGAGGACGCCGACGTGGTGGTGGTCAACACCTGCGGCTTCATCGACAGCGCCAAGGCCGAGTCGCTGGAAGTGATCGGCGAAGCGATCAAGGAAAACGGCAAGGTCATCGTCACCGGCTGCATGGGCGTCGACGAAGGCAATATCCGTGACGTGCACCCCAGCGTGCTGTCGGTCAGTGGCCCGCAGCAGTACGAGCAGGTGGTCAACGCCGTGCACGAAGTGGTGCCGCCACGCCAGGACCACAACCCGCTGATCGACCTGGTGCCGCCCCAGGGCGTCAAGCTGACCCCGCGCCACTACGCCTACCTGAAGATTTCCGAATGACCAGAATCGGAGGCAGCGTAAGGTGGAAAAAGGCCTGCTGGACGCCGCGCTGGTCTACCAGCCGAACTACGGCC
>NZ_JBNNVR010000031.1:0-49769 GCF_050280645.1 Pseudomonas sp. NPDC089554 | reverse complement strand
ATCTCGCGACTTCGGCTACGCCGAAGGGCGCTGCGCGCCATGGCCCTCCAGACGCCTCCGTTCGGCCTCCTGTAAGTCGCAATTTGTGTCGCCTGGGCTATCGCGCACGAAGATCAAGATCAAAAGCGGTTGCGAGGCGCTGCGCGCTTGCTGAAGCAAGAGCAAGAGCAAGCCTGGCCAGCACCTGGTTCTTGCCAAATATCAAACGGTCAAAGCCGCCGCACACATCAGCCCCCCAATGATCCCCACATGCTCAAGTGCAATCTGAAACTCCTCCATTTTCCTGGGCGCCTCAAGCTTCCAGAACGCATGCCCCAACGGAATGGAGAGCAGCGTGAAAACCCCCAGCGCCCCCGCCCCGAGCCATCCCAGATTCGCGAAGTTGGTAATCAGCAAAGCCGAACCAAAAAGCTCGGTTACCACCATGAGCACGACGATCCATTCAGGTGCGGGCAGCCGATGCACTTTGATGGCCTGCACCATCACCTCGAACTTCAGAAGGCCGAATATCCCCGCCACCCAGAAGAACGAAGTCAATACGATGCGAGCTAGAAGCTCGAATACAGGGCTGAGCAGAAGGTCATGTATCAACGTTGGCATCCTATGGCTGATCCTTTAAGGTGGCTGACGCAACGTATTGCGCAGAGACTGGAAAAGCCTACGGCATAAGGTGCCAAGCACTTACTCGCATTCCAAGGAGCCGTCCCGCCATGCCCTCGAGCCCCTACAGCCCCCGAAAAGCCCCACGGCAAACCCGGGCACACATGACCTACGCCGCCATTTTGCAAAGCGCTACTCAGCTTCTCTCAAGAACCGGGCTGGACGGCTTCAATACCAATGCCATCGCAGAACGCGCAGGCACAAGCATTGGCACGCTCTACCAGTACTTCCCCAACAAGGAAGCGGTGATGCTGGAGCTCATACATCGGCAAAAACGAGACATGCTTGCCAATATCTACGAGGCGATGCGCGACGCCTCCGGACGTACGCTCGACGAAGCGGTGCGCTTGTTGATTCAAGGAAGGGTCAAGCACCTGCGCGGCGACCCTCCCATCGCCTGGGTGATCACTCAACAAGAGCAGTCATTGCCAATTCCACACGTCAGGGCTGACCACCTGGCACAAGGCAGCCAGGTATTCATGCGCGGTTTGAGCTATTGGGGGCCTACCGTGCAAGACGTCGACCCGCTGCAACTATCAAGGACAATTCCTGCGTTGGTGCGCGGTGTCATCGAACACTGGACCGACGGGTCGCAGCGCGGGCTCGATGTAGCGGAGCGCGAAGCCGTGGATTGCGTGCTGGGTTACCTCGATCGTCAACAACGTCGGTAGTTATCAGCTCCACCCCTCCAAGCGCATTGTCGCCCGCACCAAACGCTGCTCCTCCTGCTCGATTTCCCGCAAGTTGTCGCGAATGCTGTGGATGTGCTCGCGCGCCGCCCGCTGCGCCTGCTCGGGCAACTGCTCCATCACCGCGTGATACAAACGCCTGTGCTGGCGGTCGATCTGGCGCATCTGCGCCGGGCGTCCGTACAGGTTGTTCACCGAAGCGAATACCGTGCTCAGGTTCAACTCGCTGAGCGACTGCAAGGTGTGCACCAGCACCGGGTTGTGCGAGGCCTCGCTGATCGCCCGATGAAACGCATGGTCGCGACGGGCATGCTCGCGTGGGTCGTGGGCCTGGAGGTCCTCATGGGCCTCGAGCATTTCCTCGTAGCGTCGCTTGATCATTACCCGGTCGACCTCGGTGGCGCGCAACGCCGCCAGCCTGGCCGACTCGCCTTCGAGCAGCGCGCGTACCTCCAGCAGGTCGTACAGCGTGCGTGGCTGCGAGCTGAACAGATGCATCAGCGGTGTGACGTGGTCGGCACCGCTGAGGTCAGCGACGAACGAACCCCGTCCCTGCTCGGTATCGACGATGCCGCGCCCGCGCAGCACCCGCAAACCTTCGCGCAGTGCCGAACGCGAACAGCCCAGCTTCTCCACCAGGCGTCGCTCCGAAGGCAAGGCCTGGCCCACCTTCAGCACCCCGTCGACGATCAGCTTCTCGATACGCTCGGCCACCTGGTCGGCGACCTGCGGCTTGCCTTGCTTGCCTGAACCGGACACAGCCATTGCCACGCTCCATGAACTGGTAGGACCAGTGGCCGCTCACCCGCCACCTGTTCGCCACTCTATACCCGTCAAGCGCAGTTCCTCTACGCTTCAGGTTCAGCACTGGGCAAAAAGTGGTAGGACCAGTGCATCGCCTCATCGACGTCCAGCGCCAATTACGCGCAATCTGCAAACACCCTGCGGCCCAGAGCACGCGGGTTCCAAGAACAACAAGAAGCGCGTGAGCCTTATGAACATCCTCTACGATGAGCGCGTCGATGGCGTGCTGCCTAACGTCGACAAAGCCGCCCTGCTCCAGGCCCTGCAAGACGCCCTGCCCGACCTGCACGTGCTGCACAGCCAGGAAGACTTGCGCCCCTATGAATGCGATGGGCTTTCGGCCTACCGCGTGGTACCGCTGCTGGTAGTGCTACCCGAGCGCCTGGAGCAGGTACAAACGCTGCTCAAGCTGTGCCACGCCCACCAAGTGCCAGTGGTAGCTCGAGGCGCAGGCACCGGGCTGTCCGGCGGCGCGCTGCCACTGGAAAAAGGCATCCTGCTGGTGATGGCGCGCTTCAATCGCATTCTCGAGGTCAACCCTCAGGGCCGCTTCGCCCGGGTCCAGCCGGGGGTGCGCAACCTGGCCATTTCCCAAGCCGCCGCGCCCTTCGGGCTGTACTACGCCCCCGACCCCTCGTCGCAGATCGCCTGCTCCATCGGCGGCAATGTCGCGGAGAACGCCGGTGGTGTGCATTGCCTGAAATATGGGCTGACCGTGCACAACCTGCTCAAGGTCGAGATCCTCACCGTCGAGGGCGAGTACATGACCCTGGGCAGCGACGCCCTCGACGCCCCCGGCTTCGACCTGCTAGCGCTGTTCACAGGCTCCGAAGGCCTGCTCGGCATCGTCACCGAAGTCACCGTGAAACTGCTGCCCAAGCCCCAGGTGGCGAGGGTGCTGCTGGCCAGCTTCGACAGCGTGGAAAAGGCCGGCGGCGCGGTGGCCGACAT
The DNA here is from genome assembly GCF_050280645.1 of Pseudomonas sp. NPDC089554. NCBI lineage: Bacteria > Pseudomonadati > Pseudomonadota > Gammaproteobacteria > Pseudomonadales > Pseudomonadaceae > Pseudomonas > Pseudomonas sp. NPDC089554. The sequence goes on along the minus strand of NZ_JBNNVR010000031.1, from coordinate 46,665 downwards.
CATCGCGGCCGGCATCATTCCCGGCGGGCTGGAGATGATGGACAACCTGTCGATTCGCGCCGCCGAAGACTTCATCCATGCAGGCTACCCCGTGGACGCCGCGGCCATCCTGCTGTGCGAGCTCGACGGCGTGGAAGCCGACGTGCACGACGACTGCGAACGGGTCGAGGCAGTACTGAACGCCGCTGGCGCCACCGAAGTGCGCCTGGCCTGCGACGAGGCCGAGCGCGCGCGTTTCTGGGCCGGGCGCAAGAACGCCTTCCCGGCGGTGGGGCGCATCTCGCCGGACTACTACTGCATGGACGGCACCATCCCGCGCCGGGCGCTGCCCAAGGTGCTCAACGGCATCAGTGAGCTGGCCCGCGAACATGGCCTGCGGGTGGCCAATGTGTTCCATGCCGGCGACGGCAACATGCACCCGCTGATTCTCTTCGACGCCAACCAGCCTGGCGAGCTGGAACGGGCCGAGGCGCTGGGCGGCAAGATCCTTGAGCTGTGCGTGGCGGTCGGCGGCAGCATCACCGGCGAGCACGGCGTGGGCCGCGAGAAGATCAACCAGATGTGCGCCCAGTTCAACAGCGACGAGCTGACGCTGTTTCACGCCGTCAAGCACGCCTTCGACCCGCAAGGTCTGCTCAACCCCGGCAAGAACATTCCCACCCTGCACCGCTGCGCCGAGTTCGGCGCCATGCACGTGCACCACGGCAAGCTGCCCTTCCCCGACCTGGAGCGTTTCTGATGCGACACGATCACGACGCCAGTGCCGCGCTGCTGGAACAGGTCAACCAGGCACTCAACCAACGCACGCCGCTGCGTATCCAGGGCAGCAACAGCAAGGCCATGCTCGGCCGCCCGGCGAGCGGCGAAGTGCTCGACACCCGCAGCCACCGCGGCATCGTCAGCTACGACCCTACCGAGCTGGTGCTGACGGCCCGGGCGGGTACGCCGCTGCGCGAGATCGAAGCGGCGCTGGAGGCCGCCGGGCAGATGCTGCCCTTCGAGCCGCCACACCTGGGCAGCGAGGCCACCCTGGGCGGCATGGTCGCGGCCGGGCTGTCCGGCCCACGCCGTCCATGGGCCGGGTCGGTGCGCGACCATGTGCTCGGCACGCGGGTCATCACCGGCCACGGCAAGCTGCTGCGTTTCGGTGGCGAGGTGATGAAGAACGTCGCAGGCTACGACCTGTCGCGCTTGATGGCGGGCAGCTTCGGCTGCCTTGGCGTGCTCACCGAGGTATCGCTGAAGGTGCTGCCCAAGCCGCGACGCTGCCACAGCCTGCGCCTGGAAATGGGTGTGCACCAGGCCCTGGGCGAGTTGGCCGAATGGGGCCAGCAGCCCATGCCGATCAGCGCCGCCAGCCATGATGGCCAGGCCCTGCACCTGCGACTGGAAGGTGGTGAAGGCTCGGTGGAATCGGCGTTGCAGCGCCTGGGCGGCGAGACGCTGGACGAAGGCTATTGGCAAGCCCTGCGCGAGCAACGCCTGGGGTTCTTCGACGCACCCGAGCCGCTGTGGCGCCTGTCGCTGCCGCACAACTGCCCGCCATTGGAACTGCCCGGGCGTCAGTTGCTGGACTGGGGCGGCGCGCAGCGCTGGCTGAAGTCCGACGCCACGCCTGCGCATGTGCGCCTGAGCGTGGCACGGCTGGGCGGCCACGCCACCTTGTACGAGCCGGACCCCGAGGCCTTCCACCCGCTCAGCGGCCCACTGCTGCGCCACCACCGCAGCCTCAAGCAGCAACTCGACCCGTTGGGCATCTTCAACCCTGGCCGCCTGTACGCCGATGTGTGAGAACCCGCCATGCAAACCAACCTGAGCGAACAGGCCAAGCGCCTGCCACGCGCCGCCGAGGCCGAAAGCATCCTGCGCGCGTGCGTGCACTGCGGTTTCTGCACCGCCACCTGCCCTACCTACCAACTGCTGGGCGATGAGCTGGACGGCCCGCGCGGGCGCATCTACCTGATCAAGCAAGTGCTCGAAGGCCAGCCGGTCACCGCCAAGACCCAGCAGCACCTGGACCGCTGCCTGAGCTGCCGTAACTGCGAAACCACCTGCCCCTCCGGGGTGCAGTACCACAACCTGCTGGACATCGGCCGCGCCGTGGTCGAGCAACAGGTGCCGCGCAGCCTCGGCCAGCGCCTGCTGCGCGAAGGCCTGCGCGCCGTGGTGCCGCGCCCTGCGCTGTTCAAGGCCCTGACCCGAGGCGCCAAGGCCTTGCGCCCGCTGCTGCCCCAAGCCTTGCACGCCAAGCTGCCGCGCCATGAGCATCCGGCCAAACCGCGCCCAACCGCTGTGCATGCGCGCCGCGTGCTGATGCTCGAAGGCTGCGTGCAGCCGTCGCTGTCGCCCAATACCAATGCCGCCGCCGCCCGCGTGCTGGACCGCCTGGGCATCTGCGTAACCCCGGCCCGCGAGGCCGGCTGCTGCGGCGCCGTGGACTATCACCTCGACGCCCAGCACACCGGCCTTGACCGTGCCCGACGCAATATCGACGCCTGGTGGCCCGCCATCGAAGCCGGTGCCGAAGCCATCGTGCAAACCGCCAGCGGCTGCGGCGCCTTCGTGCGCGACTACGGCCACCTGCTCGCAGGCGACCCTGCCTACGCCGCCAAAGCCGCGCGGGTGAGCGCCCTGGCCCGCGACCTGGTCGAAGTGCTGCGCGCCGAACCCTTGGAACAGCTGGGCATTCATGGCGACCGCCGCCTGGCCTTCCACTGCCCGTGCACCCTGCAACATGCGCAAAAGCTCGGCGGCGCCGTGGAAGCCGTACTCGAACGCCTGGGCTTCAGCCTGACCGCCGTGCCCGACAGCCACCTGTGCTGCGGCTCGGCCGGCACCTACTCGCTGACCCAGCCAACGCTGTCGCGCCAGCTGCGCGACAACAAGCTCAATGCCCTGGAAAGCGGCAACCCCGAAGTCATCGTCACCGCCAATATCGGCTGCCAAAGCCACCTCGACAGTGCCGGGCGCACTCCCGTGCGACACTGGATCGAATTGGTCGAACAAGCCCTCGCCTAGGAGAAACCCATGCAACGTAAAGCCGTGCTCGAACATGCAGACGCTACCCGCATCCTCGCCGCCGCCCGCGCCGAGGCGCTGGAAAACCAATGGGCGGTGACCATCGCCGTGGTCGATGATGGCGGCCATCTACTGGCGCTGGAGCGCCTCGATGGCGCGGCGCCCATCAGCGCCTACATCGCCGCCGAAAAAGCTCGCAGCGCGGCGCTGGGGCGGCGGGAAACCAAGGGCTATGAAGACATGGTCAACGGCGGGCGCACGGCATTCGTCAGCGCGCCGCTGCTGACCTCACTGGAAGGCGGCGTGCCGGTGCGGGTGGACGGGCATGTGGTGGCAGCGGTGGGCGTGTCCGGGGTGAAGGCCGAGCAGGATGCCCAGGTGGCGATGGCGGGTATTGCAGCGCTCTGATTTGCATGCCAGGTCAGGTCTGTGGGTGTTGCCTCATCCCCGTCCACGCGGGGATGAGTGCAGTATTCGTGATGGCTCAAGAAGCGTCATGAGGGTTGATCAGCGACCTCAGCGTGTGGTCCTCCCAAACGCCCGCAATTTTCAGGTAGGCCCGCGCATAGCCTTCCTTTTCAAAGCCTAAAGAATCAAGAACTCGCTCGCTGCGTAAGTTGCGTGGCATGTGATTGGCCATGATCCGGTGAAGTTGCAACTGTTCGAAACAGTAACGGTTGGTGACTGCAAGGGACTGCCTCATCAAACCCTGCCCTTGAGCACTTTCTGCCAACGAAAAGCCGAGATTACATGCCTGGAAAATGCCCCTTACCATGTTTGTGTAGTTGCACCGCCCCAGCAACTTCCCACCTTCAGACTCCAGAATGAGGAAAAAAATGGACTGCCCAGCCTCCATGTTTTCAACCTGCTGCGCGACCCTGCCCCTGACACTGTCGCGGCTGAAATAGCCTTCACCTCTAAGAGGCTCCCATGGCGACAGGTGCTGACGGTTGTCGCGTTCATAATCGCCGACAAGCGAAAAATCGTCCTGCCGAAGTAATCGAATAAAGAAACCGTTACCTGAATAATTCATGGGTATCGTCCGAGTCACTCGTGATCAGGTTTTACCAAGGCGTATAGATAAACAGAACCACGACCTGAACCACACTAAAAATGGTAATCCGCACGTTTAATGATCTATCCAAGCGTTTTCCTGATCCAGCGCACCAGCGAACATCACACTTGCATCGCCCTAGCACAATCCACCGAAATGCTTGCCTGATTCTCTGATTCACCTACTCCCCGCATGGGCAAACACCCCCTCCAAGGTCTAGAGTTCTTGCACTAAGGCCGCGGCGCCAGGCGCCTCGCTGCACGGCCAATAACGACAAGCCATCGACCGATGATCAGCGGGTGAGCCCATGGAACTACGCATCAACCAGAAGACCTACCAAGTCGACGCCGACGCCGATACCCCGCTGTTGTGGGTGATCCGCGATGACCTGGGCCTGACCGGCACCAAGTACGGCTGTGGCCTGGCGCAATGCGGCGCCTGTTCGGTGCTGGTTGACGGCAACGTAGTGCGCGCCTGCGTCACCCCAGTGGCCGGGGTGGTGGGCCGCGAGGTCACCACCATCGAGGCGGTCGAGGCGGACCCGGTGGGCAAGCGCGTGGTCGCGGCCTGGGTCGAGCACCAGGTGGCCCAGTGCGGCTACTGCCAGTCGGGCCAGGTGATGGCCGCCACGGCGCTGCTCAAGCACACGCCCAAGCCAAGCGATGAGCAGATCAGCGCGGCGATGGTCAACCTGTGCCGCTGCGGCACCTACAACGCCATCCATGCCGCCGTGCACGACCTGGCCGGCCAGCAGGAGAACGCCTGATGAAGCTGCATAGCGAGGCCTTCGAGGCCGTGATGAAGCTGCCTGAGGGCGAAACCGTCAACCTGTCGCGCCGACGCTTCCTCACCGGCACCGCCATCGGCGCGCTGGTGCTGGGCTTCGGCCTGCCGCTGGGTTCGACCCGGGTGCAGGCGGCTGCGGCGGCCAGCACTGTCGAGCGTGGTACCCAGGTGCCGGCGTTCCTGGCGATCCAGCCCGACAACCGGGTGCGCCTGCTGTGCCCGTTCATCGAAGGTGGCCAGGGTACCTTCACCGCCATGGCACAGATCGTCGGCGAAGAACTCGACGCCGACCCCGCATCCTTCCTGGTCGAATGCGCACCGCCGGGCGATGCCTATTACGTGATGGAAAACGGCCTGCGTATCACCGGCGGCAGTATGTCGATACGCATGAGCTACCCGACCATGCGCCGCCTCGGTGCGCTGGCCCGCGCCATGTTGCTGCAGGCCGGTGCCGAAGCGCTGAAGGTTCCGGTGGGCGAACTCACCACCGAGCCTGGCAAGGTGGTACACGCCGCCTCCGGCCGTTCGCTGCCCTATGGCGAGCTGGCTGAGCGCGCTCTCGACCTGCCGGTACCGGACCCAGCCAGCGTGCAACTGCGCGACCCCAGCCAGTTCCGCTGGATCGGCAAGCCGGTCAAGCGCCTGGATGCCTACGACAAATCCACCGGCAAGGCGGTGTTCAGCATCGACCTCAAGGTCGACGATATGCTCCACGCCGCCGTGCAACACGCCCCGCGCCTGGGCATGACCGTAGGCGCGCTGCGCAACGAAGCGCAGGTCAAGGCCATGAAGGGCGTGCACTCGGTGCACCAGTTGCCCGGCGCCGTGGCCGTGGTGGCCGAACGCTGGTGGCACGCCAAGCGCGCGGTCGAGGCGATCCAGGTCGACTGGCAGGAAGCGGCCAGCGACTCGGCGTTGCGGGTGATGCCTGCCGATTTCTCCAGCGACGGATGGCGCGACCACCTGGCCGCACAGACCGGCCCGGCCCGCGACGACGAGAACCATGGCAACCTGGCCGATGCGCTGGCAGGCGCCAAGACCCAGGTCGAGGCCACTTACCACAACCAGTACCTCAACCACGCGCAGCTAGAGCCGCCCTCCTCCCTGGCGCGCTTCAACCCCGACGGCTCGCTCGAGGTGTGGATCCCCAACCAGGCCCCTGAGATGTACGTAGCCGACATCGCCAAGCGCACCGGCCTGAAACCCGAGCAGATCACCCTGCATTCGCCGCTGCTCGGCGGCTTCTTCGGCCGGCACTTCCTCTACGACTCGGCCAACCCCTATCCCCAGGCCATCGCCCTGGCCAAGGCGGTGGGTAGGCCGGTCAAGATGATCTGGACTCGCGAGGAGGAATTCCTGCGTGACGCCCTGCGCCCGGTGGCGCTGGTGAAGTTCCGCGCCGGGCTGGACGACAAGGGCCTGCCGGTGGCGATCGAGGCGGTCAGCGCCACCGAAGGCCCCACCGAGGCCCTGGCCGGCAAGCAGGGCGAGAAGATCGACCCTACCGCCATGGAAGGGCTGGCGGGCAAGGCGTATGCAATCGCCAACAAACGTATCGCACAGATCTACGTCAAAGGCCCGGTGATGCTGGGTTACTGGCGCTCGGTGGGCAACTCGCTGAACGATTTCTTCTATGAAGCCTTCCTCGACGAGTTGGCCGACAAGGGCGGGCACGACCCGTTCGAGCTGCGCCTGCACCTGCTGCGCGACAACGCGCGCCTGACCACCTTGCTGCAAGCGGTGGGCGAGTTGTCCGGCGGCTGGAAGCGCGGCCCGTTCACTGCCGAGGACGGCAGCAAGCGTGCCCGGGGCGTGGCCATGGCCTCGCCGTTCGGCACGGAAACGGCAGTGATTGCCGAGGTGTCGATCGAGAACGGCCAGGTCAAGGTGCACGATATCTGGCAGGCCATCGACCCCGGCAGCATCGTCAACCCGGCGATCGTCCAGGCGCAGGTCAGTGGTGCAGTGGCGCTGGGGTTGTCGCAAACCCTGGTGGAGGAAACGGTGTACGTGAACGGCCAGCCGAAAGCGCGCAACTACGACCTCTACCCGATCCTGCCGCCGGCGCGCATGGCGCGGGTGCATGTGAAGGTGGTGGAAAGCGGCGCGAAGATGGGCGGCATTGGCGAACCTCCGTTGCCTGCCGTGGCACCTGCCGTGGCCAATGCGGTCGCGCAGTTGACCGGCCAACGCGTGCGTAGCCTGCCCATGAGCCGCCATACCTTCAGCTGACCAGGGATACGCTTGATGAACAACAGCCGAGTGCTAAACACCTTGGGCTGGCTGGCCCTGCCGTGCCTGGTCGCGGCAGGCTTGCTGGCCTGGTACGTCACCCGCGAGCCTGCCTCGCCCCTGGCGCAGGAACCGCCTAGCGCCGATGCGGCGATGGTGGCGCGCGGCGAATACGTTGCGCGCCTGAGCGACTGCGTGGCCTGCCACAGCCTGCCCGGCAAGGCGCCATTCGCCGGCGGGCTGGAGATGGCCACGCCCTTGGGCGCGATCCATGCCACCAACATCACCCCGGACCGCGAGACCGGCATCGGCACCTACAGCCTGGCCGACTTCGACCGCGCCGTGCGCCATGGCGTGGCCCCCGGCGGGCGGCGCCTGTACCCGGCCATGCCCTATCCGTCCTATGCCAAGCTCAGCGACGACGATGTGCGCGCGCTGTACGCCTTCTTCATGAACGGCGTGCAACCGGCCAACCAGGCGAATATCCCCAGCGATATTCCCTGGCCGATGAACATGCGTTGGCCAATCGCGCTGTGGAATGGCCTGTTCGCAGCGGATACGCCCTATGCCGCCAAGCCTGGCGAGGATGCAGCGTGGAACCGTGGCGCCTACATCGTCCAGGGCCCGGGCCACTGCGGCAGCTGTCACACCCCACGGGGCCTGGCGTTCAACGAGAAGGCCCTGGACGAGGACGACAAAGCCTTCCTGGCCGGCGCCCTGCTCGACGGCTGGTATGCGCCAAGCCTGCGCCAGGACCCGAACACCGGCCTTGCACGCTGGAGCGAAGCGGACATCGTGCAGTTCCTCAAGGTCGGGCGTAACAAGCATGCGGTGGTGTATGGCTCGATGACCGAGGCGTTCAACAACTCCACGCAGTTCATGAGCGACGACGACCTCGGCGCCATCGCCCGCTACCTGAAGTCGCTGCCCGGCGACCCGGCGCGCGACGGTACGCCATGGCAGTACCAGGCGGTGTCGGCCGCGGAAAAACTGGACGTGCCCGGTGCCCATACCTACGTCACCCAGTGCGCCTCGTGCCATGGCCTGGACGGCAAGGGCCAGGCCGAATGGATCCCGCCGCTGGCGGGCGCGACCTCGATGTTGGCCAAGGAGGATGCCTCGGCGATCAACATCACCCTGAACGGCTCGCAGCGTATCGTCGCCGCCGGGGTGCCGGACGCCTACCGCATGCCGGCACTGCGCGAGCAGCTGTCGGACCAGCAGATCGCTGAAGTACTGAGTTTCGCCCGTGCGGCCTGGGGTAACCATGGCGGCGCGGTGGATGCCAAGGCCGTGGCCAAGTTGCGCGAGCATACCGATCCGGCCAGCAGCAGCCCGATCATTCTGCATATGCGATAGTGAATGTAAGGGCCTCTTCGCGGCGGTCCGTCGCCACGGCAAGCCCCGCTCCTACAAGGACCATATTGAACCCTGTAGGAGCGGGCTTGCCCGCGAAGCGGCCCTTATAGCTCCCCAATAATCCCAAGGAGCCCCCATGGAAAGTATCGACCTGTTGGTCCTGCGCACCGCCCGTGACTGGCTCCAGGAAGGTCACCGGGTGCTGCTCGCCACTGTGGCACGCACCTGGGGTTCGTCCCCCCGTCCGGTCGGCTCGATGATGGCCCTACGCAACGATGGCCGCGTGGTCGGCAGCGTGTCCGGCGGTTGCATCGAGGACGACCTGATCCACCGCTACACCACCGCCTATGGTGGCCCTGGCCTGCCGCAAAGCCTGCCGCAGCAGGTGCGCTATGGCGTCACCGCCGACGAGGCGCACCGCTTCGGCCTGCCCTGCGGCGGCACCCTGGAGCTGGTGCTGGAATTCGACCCCGACTGGCCATTGCTCAGCCAACTGCTCACCCAGCTCGACCAAGGCCAACTGGTACGCCGCCAGCTCGACCTCGCCAGCGGCCAGGCCAGCCTCGCCGCTACCGACACCCCGGAGCAGTTCGCCCTCGACCCGCTGCACATGCTCAACACCCTGGGCCCCGGCTACCGCCTGCTGCTGATCGGTGCCGGCGCCCTGGCTGAATACCTGGCCACCATGGCGCTGTTCAATGGTTTTCGCGTGGCGGTCTGCGACCCCCGCCCGGAGTACATCGACGGCTGGAACGTGCCCGGCGTGGAGCGCCTGGTCGGCATGCCGGACGACGTGGTGCGCGCCTTCACCCCCGACCTGCGCACCTGCATCGTCGCCGTCAGCCACGACCCCAAGCTCGACGACCTGGCCCTGCTCGAAGCCTTGCACAGCCCAGCTTTCTATATCGGCGCCATCGGCTCACGGCGCAACAGCCAGCAGCGTCGTGCGCGGCTGATCGAGCATTTCGGGGAAACCGAGGCGACCCTTGCACGCTTGCATGGGCCGATCGGGATCTATATCGGCAGCAAGACCCCGGCGGAAATCGCTGTGAGCGTGATGGCCGAGATTCTTGCAGCGAAGAACGACGTGACCCTGCCGGGGGCAGTCGATGTGTCGAAGGCCAAGGGTGAGCGGGAGCAGGCGATGCTGGAGGGTTGAGCCTGGCCCGCCCGTGCCGCTAGGCCTTCACTACTGCCTGCAACCGCGCCCACAGCCTCTCTACATCGCTACGCTCGGTCGGCAACGCGCCGATCGACACCCGCACCATCCAGCGCCCATCCAAGGTTGCCGGTGTCACATAAGCATCGCCCGAGGTATTGAGGCGCTCGGCCCAGACCTTGGTGTGCGCATCCAGGGCCTCGCCTTCCAGGCCCTCGGGTCGATGTTGCAGGCACAGTGTCTGCAACTGCATGGGTGCCACAAGCACCCAGCCAGGCGTCGCCTCGACCTGCTCGGCCAGCCAGCGGGCGTTGTCCAGGTCGCGCCGCAAGCGTTGCTGCAACGCCTCCACACCTTCGCTACGCAGCATGAACCACAGCTTCAGGGCGCGGAAACGTCGGCCCAGGGGAATGCCCCAGTCGCGCAGGTTCTTCACTTCGCCATCGACCGACGATTGCAGGTAGCTGGGGTTGGTGCTCATCACCCGGATCAGGTGTTGCGGGTCACGCACGTAGTAGATCGAGCAATCGAAGGCCACGCCCAGCCACTTGTGGGCGTTGACCACCACCGAATCGGCCAGCTCGATGCCGTCCCACATCCAGCGGCATTCTGGGAGGATCATCGCGGAACCGGCCATGGCCGAGTCGACGTGCAGCCACAGCCCGGCGGCCTGGGCGATCTCGCCGATCGGGCGCAGCGGGTCGAGTGCCGTGGTGGCGGTGGTGCCGGTGGTGGCCACGACCGCGCAGGGCTGGTTACCGGCGGCCAGGTCCTGCTCGATGGCGGCCTGCAAGGCCTCGGGCAGCATGGCGTAGCGTTCGTCGGTGGGGATCTGGCGGATGTTGTCGCGACCGAAACCGGCCAGTAGCGCGGCTTTGTCTACCGAGCTGTGGGCATGGGCGCTGACGTATACCACCAAGGGCTTGTCCTGGGCTTGCAGGCCGCCACGCACCAGCGCATAGCCCGTGGTGCGCTCGCGGGCGCAGATCAGCGCGACCAAGGTGCTGGTGGACGCGGTGTCCTGGATCACCCCGCTCCACTGCGCCGACAGGCCGAGCAACTGGCGCAGCCAGTCGAGGGTGGTTTCCTCCAGCTCGCTCAGCGCCGGGCTGGATTGCCACGACAGGCCCAGCACACCTAGGCCGGTGCTGAGGAAGTCGCCGAGCACCGACGACAGGGTGCCGTTGGAGGGGAAGTAGCCGTAGAAGTCCGGGTGCTGCCAGTGTGACAGGCCGGGCATCACCAGCTTCGAGACATCGCCGAGGATGGTGTCGAACGCTTCGCCTTGTTGTGGCGCTGCGGCGGGCAAGGCGGCCTTGAGGTAGCCCGGCTCGACCTGGGCCATGACCGGGCGCTCGGCGATGGTCTGGCGGTAGTCGGCGATCAGGTCGATCAGTTGGTGGCCGTGCTGGCGGAATTGTTCGGGGGTCATTGGAGATCCTGGTTTGACAAGGGTCTGATGAGGTGAACCCAGTCTAGACAGCACCTCGGTGAGGAAGAACCCCACTTCGCGCATAGCTGCTATCGCGAAGCCGCATGCCCGCCCTGCACACCGAACTGCGACTGGCGCCACAGCTCGAACACCCGGTTACGCAGCCAGCGGTGCTCGGCCGAGGCCTGCAAGCGCTGGTGCCACACCACCCAGTAGCGCTGGGTATGCTCGATAAAGCCCAACGGGCGCCAGGCCACTGGGTGCGTACGCTCCAGTTGCCGGGCGATGTGCTCGGGCACCGTGGACAGGGCCTGGCCGTTGCCGACCACCTGCACCATGGCACTGAAGAACGGCACTTGCAGCGCCATGCGCCGTTGCAGGCCCTGGGCGCGCAGGTGGCGGTCGATGAAGCTGTCCTTGTCGCCACCACCGGACACCCGCACATGCTTGTAGGCCAGGTAGTCGTGCTGGCTCACCGTGTCGCTCGCGGTCAGCGGGTGCTCGCGGTGCATCAGGCACACCGCGCGGTCCTCGCCGAGCAGGCGGCCATGCAGGTTGGGCGGCGACTCGTCGAACAGCGTGGTGGCCAGGTCGATCTCGCCGCTGGCCAGCAAGGCGTACTGCCCGGCCTGCCAGGTGCGGTACTCCAGGGACACGCCAGGTGCCTCGCGCTCGAGCGCCGTGACCAGGTCGGGCAGGATGTGTTCGGCGACGTAGTCCGAGGCGGCCAGGCAGAAGCGCCGCTCGCAGCGGGCGGGGTCGAAGGCGGCGGGTTGGCGCAGGGCGCTGAGCTCGTCGAGCACTTGGCGTAGCGGCTCGACCAAGGTTTCGGCATGCTCGCTGAGTACATAGCCACGGCCCTGGCGGACCAGCAGCGGGTCATCGAAGGCGTCGCGCAGGTGGGCCAGCTGGCGGCTCAGGGCCGATTGGCTGCAACCCAGGCGTTCGGCGGCGTGGCTGAGGTTCTTCAGGTGCAGGAGGGTGTCGAGGGTGCGCAGGTGGGCGAGGCTGAGGGAGGCGAAGGTGGGGGTCATGGCGTTCGACTCCAGTGGCACTGGCGAGGGCGTTGCCCTCGAATCGCGACACAAGGCCGCTCCTACAGGCCCCAGGCGAATCTGTAGGAGCGGCCTTGTGTCGCGAAAGACCGCGCAGCGGCCCAGATGGGTGACTCAGGCAGTCAGGCCGACATAGACGTTCTGCACGTCATCGTTCTCGTCGATGGCTTCGAGGAAGGCTTCCACCTCGGCCAGGGCTTCGGCGCTCAGGCTGGCAGCGCTCACCGGGTTCTTCGGGGTGTAGCCGATTTTCGCCGCCGTCACGGTGAAGCCGTGCTCGGGCAAGGCTTTCTGCACGGCATCCAGGTCGGTGATGTCGGTGATGAACAGGGTCGCACCCTCTTCCTCGCCTTCCTCGAAATCCTGGGCGCCGGCTTCGATGGCGGCCATTTCCGGGTCGGCATCGGCAGCGGCCGGGGTGGCCTCGATCAGGCCGACATGGTTGAAGTCCCAGGCCACGGAACCGCTGGCGCCCAACTGGCCCTTGCGGAACAGCACGCGGATCTGCGCGACGGTACGGTTGACGTTGTCGGTCAGGCACTCGACGATCAGCGGCACCTGGTGCGGGGCGAAGCCTTCGTAGCTGACGGCGCTGTACTGCACCGCGTCGCCATCCAGGCCTGCGCCTTTGCGGATCGCGCGCTCCAGGGTATCGCGGGTCATCGAGGCCTTCTTGGCCTGCTCTATCGCCAGGCGCAGGCGCGGGTTCATGTCCGGGTCGGCGCCAGACTTGGCGGCGATCTGAATTTCCTTGGCCAGCTTGCCCATGATCTTGCCTTTGGCATTGGCTGCGGCTTCTCTATGCTTGGCTTTCCACTGTGCGCCCATGTCGACTCTCTTTGTTTCAGCGGCCAGTTCAGGAAGCGACCGGCCTAAAAAGTGGGTTGCAGTTTATACGCCCTCGGGCAGGTGATCGACAAGAAATCGCGTAGAGGCCTTCGCGGGTGAACCCGCGCCCACAAGGTTCGCGGCGTCGCTACTACAATCAGCGCTATCGACTGCCCTACGACGCCCCCAACATGCTCTACCGCCTGAGTGCCGATACCCTGCTCGTGCTGCACCTGGCCTTCATCCTGCTGGTGCTGTTCGGTGGCCTGCTGGTGCTGCGCTGGCGCCGCGCCGTGTTCGTCCACCTGCCGGCCCTGGCCTGGGGCCTGGCGGTGGAGTGCCTGCACCTGGAATGCCCGCTGACCGAGTGGGAAAACCGCCTGCGCCTGGCCGCCGGGCAGGCCGGCTACCAAGGCGGGTTCATCGAGCACTACCTCTGGCCGCTGATCTACCCTGCCGGGCTCACGCCGCAGATCCAGACCGTGCTGGGCGCCATCGTGCTGGGCCTGAACCTTGGGGTGTATGGCTACGTGGTCTGGCGCCTAGCGCGTCGCCACCACGAATAGCCGGGGGAACGGCAGCAGCACCTTGCCGTCGCTGGCCGTCGGGTAGTCCTGCTCCATCGCTTGCAGGTACAGCTGCAAAAAATCCTCGCGCTCGCCCTCCTCCAGCCGCGCCAGGTACGGCCGTAGCCCCGAGCCCTTGAACCACTCCACCACCGCCTGCGCGCCACCCTCGAGCGGGTGATGGTAGGTGGTGCGCCACACATCCACCCGGGTGCACAGTGGGCTGAGCAGGTCGTAGTAGAAGGCGCCGTTGTGCCGGGGCGGCAGCGAGAAATCGGCGAACTTGGCGGCCCACGGGCCTTGGCTGGCGATCTCGCGCATGCGCCGATGGGCGGGCTCGTCGAGGTTGTCCGGGGTCTGCACCGCCAGGCTGCCGCCGTCGGACAGCTGGCGCACCAGGTGCGGATAGAGGTCGCCGTGGTCAGGCACCCACTGCAACGAGGCGTTGGCAAGGATCAGGTCCTGGGGCACGACCGCGCTCCAGTGGGCGATGTCGGCGATCTCGCAGCGCACCCGCGGCACTTTCAGGCGTGGGCGCTCGCGGGCCTTTTCGATCATGTCCGGGTCGCTGTCGAGGGCCGTCACCTGGGCATCGCCGCTTTGCTGCAACAACACCTCGGTGGAGTTGCCCGGGCCGCAGCCCAGGTCGGTGGCCTGGCGTATCGGGCGCGGCGGTACGGCGGCGAGCAGGTCGCGCACGGCGCGGGTACGTTCGTTTTCGAAGAGGGAATACTGGGTGGCAGACCAGGCCATGGGGTGGGCTCCTTCGGCATTGAAGCCCCTAGCATAAGCGCTTTGTCGTCGCCTGGCAGGTTAAGAAGCGGTCAGCCGGTACCCGTGGCCAGGCGCTTGATCCGGTACATGTCGCTGTCGGCGTGGCTGAGCAACGCATCGGCATCCTCCCCGTCGTCGGGGTAGCAGGCCACGCCGATGCTGCACGAGGGCATGGGCAAGCCGGCGAAATCCGCGCCCAGGGGCTCGGCCATGGCGGTGATGATCCGCTGCACCTGCTCGCACACGGCGTTTTTCGACGCCACCTCGCTCAGCAGCACGGTGAACTCGTCACCGCCAATGCGTGCCACGGTGTCGGTCTCGGCCACGCAGGCCTGCAAGCGTTGCGCCACGGCGCACAGCACGCGGTCGCCCATGGCGTGACCAAAGGCATCGTTGATGCCTTTGAAGCCGTTGATGTCCACGAACAGCAGCGCCAGCGAATGGCCATGGCGCCGCGCGCTGCGCAGGGCGGTGGCCAGGCGGTCGTTGAACAGCGAGCGGTTGGTCAGGCGGGTCAGCGGGTCGTGGTGGGCGAGGAAGCGCAGTTCTTCCTCTGCATGGGTCAGGGCCGTGACGTTGCGCGCCACGCCGATGCGCGCGCCAATCTCCTCGGACCAGCACGCCGACCAGAGGATGTACACCACCCCGCCGTCCTTGCGGATATAGCGGTTGCGGAAATCGACATGGGGCTGGCCGTTCATCACGCGGATGATCGAGGCGCGCGTGGCGGCCAGGTCGTCGGGGTGCATGTAGTGAGTAATCGGCGTGCCAACCAACTCTTCGGGCCGGTACCCCAGCAGCGCCTCGCAGGCCTCGCTGACGAAGACGATCTGGTTGTCGCGGTTCACCACGAAGACCGTGTCCAGCATCAGGTGGATCAGCCTGGGATACAGGGCGTGCAGGTCGAGGGGCATAGGGTGGGACGTCCAGGGCGACGGGAAGGCGTGCAGACATCCAAATACCCGGAGCGGGGCAACAATTCAAGTGGAAAGTGCGTGGCTGGCGGAGGATCGGCGCCGGCTAAATTGCGGGGAGCGGTGGGAGGTGAGAGCAGGACTGCAAGACTGGTGCAATAAACGAAGCCGATGGGGTCGAGCATCACCTCTGCACAACCACCCTGACACGCGGTCTTTGGAGGGGAATCGCCGACATCGTGCAGGGCGCGAGCGCAGGGGGGTTATTGCACGCAGGCTTGCAGGCCTGGCCGCTGAATTGGCAACGACGGCGCAGAGACTAAAGGGCCCGATGGGGCATCGCAATGGCGAAATGACTTCAGGGGCATGTTTCAGAAAGCCCCTACACGAAGCAGAAAGTTCGATGCTTGTATCGGCTTCCAAGTGCAAGCGCCGGATACCTTGCTGGCCCTTTACCCAGCAGCCACCGCATCAATTTCAATCAACATGCCATCCAGTGCCAGGCGCGGCACCGGGATCAGCGTGCAGACCGGTTGCCGCCCTGGCTCCCAGATGCGGTTAGCATGTGCGACCCAGGCGCGCAGACGCTCCTCGTCATGGTCGACGATCAGCAGCGTCAGCTTGAAGACCTGTGCCAAGCTTGCACCCCGAGACGCTAATGCCGTCTCCAGGTTGGCCAGCGCCTGGCTGGCCTGAGCGGTAAAGTCCGAGGACAGATGGCCCTCGGCATCTTCGCCGCCCTGCCCTGCGATGAACAGCAGCCGGGTGCCTGGCGCCACTTCAGCGACGTGGGAATATCCGTTACCACGAGGATCGTACAACTCATCAGGGTTGGACAGGGTGAATGCTGTATGAGAGGCAGGTGTCATGGGACTACTCCGTGAAAGGTGCGGGCAGTCTGCAACCTCAGGTTAAGTAGAGGTCAAGCGGCCTTGCAACGAGCACCGCTGGGTAAGCCCGGGGCTGACACTTCGAGTGAACTGCTAGCGAGTGTGCGCGGGTTATTTGCCCCGCGCGAGCGCCCGCTGCATCGCTTCAACGGTCTTGGCGTAACAGCCAAACTCGCTCGCCAAACTGAGGTGTTGCTGGGCCATGTCACGGTTGTCAGTCTGCTCCAGCGCTGCCAATTGAAAGTGCGCCTCGGCCTTGAATTGCTCCAGGTCCATGAACGGAGGCTGCATGGCCAGGAGTTGCTCCTGCTGGCTCATCGTTGCTAATACCTCTGGGGTCGGCAGCTCAATACACTCTGCCAGGGTAAACGCCTGGACCGGATAGAACGCTCCGTAAGGGTCCTGACGGTCGATGTCCGAGCGCAGGCTGGCCCGGACCGCGTCGCTGGAGGTAAGGAGTTCGGCAGCGCTGTTCGGTTTGTTGCAGTAACGCGCTCGGCCCAGGCTCGCCGCCATGAAGCCCTGCCTGGAAGCGTCGTTCAGAAGCTCGCAGACTGCACTGCGATCGTTCTTGGGCGGCTGCCCCATCCTGTTCTCGCTTTTCAGCAATACCGCATACAGATATTGCGCGGGAGCGAAGCCTGCGGTGGCCGAGGCACGAAGCTGCTCACGGTAATCTGACGTAACGGTAAGCATGTGCTTTGCCTTGGCCTCTTTCTCCGCGGCGGGAAGCTGCTTGATGGCTTCCACGTCGGCGTTGAGCACTTCATCCGCAATTTGCCCCAGTTGCTCCTGGGTCGCCATGGCCTTGTGGTATTCCTCAAGACCCGGTGTACCGGCAAGCACGGTGGTGCTGAACATGCCAGCGCAAAGCCAGGCAAAGGTTTTCGTCAGTGTGGGCACTGTGACTCCAGAAACGGGGCGAGTTAGTCGGGAAGTCGCCTGTCGGCGACTGCCCTATCTAGATCGGCAGGCCCTTGCAGGACATGAATAGCCAGGGCACAGCTATCGGTAGTTCCCCACCCAAACGCCAGGCCGCCGCCCTTTCCAAGGCAACGCCCGCTCCAGCTGCGCCGCCAATTGCAGCAAGGGCCCCTCACGCCCATACCCTGCCCCGAACTGCATGCCGATCGGCAAGCCACTGGCCGCATCATGGGCCAGCGGCACGGACATGGCCGGGCATCCGCTGACGTTGGCTACGGCGGTGAACGGCGAGTGCTCGAACACGCGGGCCATCCAGCCAAGGCCATCGAGTGCTTGCTGGCCGTCGTTGTACTGGCCGATGACGGGTTGGGCGTTGGGCAGCGTCGGTGTCAGCAGCACGTCGTAGTGGCTGAAGAGCTGGCCCAGGTTGCGGGTCACTCTATTGCGTTGGTACATGGCGCCCAGTAATTGCGTTGCGCTCAGTTCCTGGCCGAGCCGGTAAAGCGCCAGGGTTGCAGGCTCCAGCGTGGATTCGTCGATGGTCCGACCTGTAGCTGCAGCGATGACGTCGATCCAGGCCGCCGTATTGCTGGACCAGAAGCACGCATTCAACTCCACGAACGCCTCCCAGCTCAGGCCGATATTGGCGACGACGGGAGTCACCTGATGGCCCAACTCCTCCAGTGCCTGGCATACCTGCTTCAGGGCGGCGCTCACTTCGGGGGCGGTCCGCTGGCCATTGAGGGCATGC
Organism: Pseudomonas sp. NPDC089554; assembly: GCF_050280645.1. Taxonomy (NCBI): domain Bacteria; kingdom Pseudomonadati; phylum Pseudomonadota; class Gammaproteobacteria; order Pseudomonadales; family Pseudomonadaceae; genus Pseudomonas; species Pseudomonas sp. NPDC089554. The sequence continues at coordinate 28,923 of NZ_JBNNVR010000031.1, read as the reverse complement.
TCCTGCACGGCAATACGCAGAGGCCCCGGCTCACGTTCGAGCAGCGAAGCGAAGGGCTGCGGCGGCGATGCGATGTGGAACGGGTCGCCCTGGGCTGGCCCGTGTACGGCATCGAGCACGGCGGCGGTATCCCGTACGGAACGGCTCAGCACGCCGTGCACGGCAAGCCCGGCCCACACTTCGTCGACATCCGGGCCCATGGGCAGCCGACCCCGGCTGGGTTTCAGGCCGAACAGCCCGCACGCGGCCGCAGGCACGCGGATCGAACCGCCGCCATCGGTAGCGTGGGCTAGCGGCACCAAGCCCGCCGCCACCACCGCCGCCGAGCCGCCACTGGAGCCGCCTGCGCTGCGGGTCAGGTCCCACGGGTTGCGGGTGGGGCCATCCACACGGTTCTCGGTCGTGGTGCTGGCCGCCAGCTCTGGCGTAGTGGTGCGGCCCAGCGCGACCAGGCCGCTGCGTCGAAACCGGCTCATCAGCTCGGTATCGGCCCCGGCGATGCAGCCTTGCGCCAGTCGGCTGCCCAGCTCATTGCGACGGTTGCGTACGCTCAGGCCCAGGTCCTTGACCAGCATCGGCACCCCTTGCAGAGGGCCTGGCTGCGACGTTGGTTCGTCTTCCCAGGCCTCGACGACAGCGTTGATCTGCGGGTTGAGCGTCTGCATGGCGCGCAGCGCGGCGTTGCGTACTTCGAGCTCGCTGACCTGGCGGTCGGCGATCAGGCCTGCCAGGCCAACGGCGTCATGTTCGGCGTATTCGGAAAGGTCCATCGCGGTCTCCTGCATTGAGCAAATATACTGGTCGGTATCGTGCGATACTTGTTAGTATCATGCAATACTGTTTAGTATCGCCGTCAAGCAAAATGTGACCGCTGGAGAATGCTCGCCGTGGAACCATCCATCCGCCCTGAACGCATCGCGCAGTTGCCCCCGCGTGAACGCATCATCGATGCCGCCCAGGCGCTTTTTTTCGAACAGGGCATCGCGCGGGTGACCGTGGACGCCATCGCCGCCCAGGCGGGCTCGACCAAGATGACCCTGTACCGGCACTTCGAGACCAAGGACGTACTGGTGCTGGAATGGCTGCGACTGCTCACCGAGCAGTACAACGCCGTGCTCGATGAGCTGGCGCAGCAATGGCCAGGGCAGCCTAAGCAGCAGTTGCTGGGGTTCGCCGAATTTATCGCGGCGAGCCTGGCCACGTCGGGGTACCGCGGCTGCCCATTCACCAACAGCTTGGCGGAGCTTGCCGACCCACAGCACCCGGCAAGGCAGTTGATCGAGTCGCACAAGCAGCGCCAGTTCGGGCGGCTGACCACGCTGTGCCAGCAGGCCGGCTTGCCCGAGCCTATATACATGGCCCAGGAGCTGACATTGCTGCTGGAGGGCGCGCAGGTGGTTGCGCAGAACAAGGGCGTAAGCGAGGTAGCCGTGCATCTTCTGCGGATGGTGAATGCACGCCTTGCCTGACCTATCGATCAACCTGAACCGTCTTCTGGCTGCAACGGTCATCTAACCGACACAACGACCGTTTAACCTCGGGAAGGAACCTGCCGGACCCAGCCCAACCAGCCATGACGGGACAGCGCATGAAGGCAATGGACACTGCAACAGCCAGACGCAAGGGCATCAAGCTGCGTGCCACGGTGATCTACCGCAAGGATGGCGAAGTGCTGTTCGTGCGTAAACGCAACGCCAAGTGGAACCTGCCTGGCGGGCGGGTGGAGCGAGACGAAACGCCACTCGAAGCTGCCATGCGCGAGATGGCCGAGGAGACCGGCCTGGCATTCGATGAGCTTCGCTACCTCACGATGTACCGCGAGGACAGGGTTATCCACTACCTGTTCGAAGCGCGCCAGACCGACGACAAGCCCCGCCCTCGCAACGAGATAGAGGCCTGTCGCTGGATCAAGTCGAGGGATGTCTGCAAACGCCGGGTGCGCCGGCCCAGCAAGACGATTCTCAAGCGCTGCGCCTGATAAGCACGGCGTATTGTAGAAGCCGTCCGGCTCTGCTAGGCCGGGTTTTCCGGGGCCGCGAATGCGTGGGGTGCGGCTTGCAGACGCTCTTGCAGGCGTGCGACGTACGCTTGCGCATCACCGACGCTGGCGAACGAGACCGCATGGCCGTCGATGACTACCTTGCAGCCACAACCGCTTGCGTCTTGCTGAATCTCGACCTTCATCCTTGCCTGCTCCTTGGTATTGTTTTGGCGGCAGGAGGGTAGCGCAGTTCGCAGGTTCAGGAAAATCCTATTGACCGCTCTAGAATGCTGGATTCACCAGGTTTTCGGCTCATCAGGAGCACGCGTATTTCGCCGATCACCCAGTGGGGCAAGGGTTTAAGTCGCTCTTCGATTGGATAGCCGCTTGTATCAAATGGATGCAATCTAATACCAAAGTCTTAGACGGCATGCATGAGCTCACTCAGTGATCACCTTCCTCTGTGCCAGCGGACTTGCCCTAGGCAAAAAAGCTTACCCTCCCCTCGACCCAGTGAACCTTCGTGGCCGCCAGGGCTCAGTTGTGCAAACCGCGCTCGCAACCTCCAGGAAGGATCGCCATGGGAAATGCCCCATCCACCGCCCTGCCCCCGGTTCGCGTCGAACGTGAACTGAGCCTGCGGGCAGTGCTCACCGGCGCGATGCTGGGCATCCTGCTCACGCCCTCGAATGTGTATGCAGGGCTGAAGATCGGCTGGTCGTTCAACATGTCGATCATCGCGCTGCTGGTCGGCTTCGCCCTGTGGCAGGGCCTGAAGGCGCGGCCCGCATGGTCGCTGCACGAAAGCAACATCAACCAGACCGTGGCCTCGGCCGCCGCCTCCATCGTGTCCGGCGGGCTGGTCGCGCCGATCCCCGCCTATACCCTGCTCACCGGCCAGCAACTGGACCCCGTACCGATGATGGCGTGGGTGTTCTGCGTTAGCTTCCTCGGCATCTGGATCGCCTGGTACCTGCGCCCCGCCTTGCTCAACGACCATGACCTGAGGTTTCCGGAAGGCATGGCGACCCTGGAAACGCTGCGTCAGATCTACAACCAAGGGCGTGAAGCGATGGCGCGGATCAAGGTGCTGTGCGCCGCCGCGTTGTTGTCCGGGCTGGTGAAGTGGATCGACGGGGTTGTCTGGGCCATACCGCGCTGGGCACCTACACCTGCCCTCGAACGCCTGACCTTCACCTTCGACCCTTCGCTGATGCTGATCGGCTTCGGCGGCATCATCGGCATTCGTGTGGGCCTGACCTTGCTGGTCGGCGCGGTCTTGGCCTGGGGCGGGCTGGCGCCGTGGCTGGTCGAGCATGGTCTGGTGACGTTCGCCCCGCACGCCAGCGGCCCGCAGTTCGCGGTGTTCGTGGAGTGGCTTTTGTGGCCAGGGGTGAGCCTGATGGTCTGCGCGACCCTGACTTCACTGGCAATGCGGCTGTGGCAAACGTCACGGCAGTCGCGCGCCAAGCGACGGGCAGATCCTCAGCCTGTTGCCCGCAGGCGCTTTTCGCCTTGGCCCGCGTTGGGCCTGATGCTGTCCGCCTTGCTGGTAGTAGCCCTGCAAGTGCTGCTGTTCGGCATCGATTGGTGGATGGCACTGTTGAGCATTCCCTTGGCCATTTGCCTGGCAGTGGTCGCCGCACGCGTGGTCGGCGCCACCGGCATCGCGCCGATTGGCGCCATCGGCAAGCTGTCGCAACTGAGCTTCGGCCTGATCGCCCCCCCGGCCAGGTGGCCATCAACCTGATGAGTGCCAACACGGCGGGCGGCGCGGCCGGGCAATCCACCGACCTGATGAACGACTTCAAGGTGGGCCAGGCGATTGGCGCAACGCCGCACAAGCAGTTGGTTGCCCAATGTATTGGGATCTTCATCGGCAGCATCGTGGGCGTGCTGGTGTACCTGCTGCTGATTCCCGACCCGAAGGCGATGCTGCTGACCGAGCAGTGGCCCGCACCGGCCGTTGCGACCTGGAAAGCGGTGGCCCAGACGCTGACGCAAGGGCTGGGGGTGCTGTCGCCGGAGATTCGTTGGGCGATTGTGGTTGGTAGTGCGCTTGGCGTGTTGCTAGGTGCGCTGGACAGTCTCCTGCCACAACGCACGGCCCGATGGCTTCCGAGCACCGCTGCGCTGGGCTTGGCGTTCATATTGCCAGCTTCGATTGCCATGATGATGGGCCTGGGCGCGGTGCTCACCTGGTTGGTGAGCTGCCGCTGGCCGAGCGTCACGGAGCGCTTCGCGATCACTGCGGCGGCGGGGTTGATTGCAGGGGAAAGCATCACGGGGGTGGGCGCATCTTTCTGGGAAATGCTGCGGACGCTGTAACTACGCTGCATGTGCGCCCCTTTGTAGGAGCAACTGTCTTCTCGTGGAGCCTGCTCCTGCCACCGGTGTCGCGCCCGACTTCTCGTCAACACCCATGAATGACTGCGACGCGACCCGCGTTTCGTGCGGGTCGCGTCTGCGGCATGCTTTGAATAACGATCCCGGATTCGGTGGTGGTTCAGTTGACCGCTCCTGGAAGGGCCAGTTGCACCGATCCAACGCTATCGCAGCCCGCTGATCAGTCTTGCGGCGAGAACTCTGGTGCGGGCTTTACACGCTCCAGGTAGTGGGCATGTTCCGAACCCTGCTGAGCCTTGAGCCAATGCGGGTAGCTTACGTACACGGCCTGAGTATCGTCTTCGCCCGCCTCATAGGCGACCTTCGTGCCCTTGGCGATGAAGATGATCTCGCCTTGTTGCGCGGTCTTGCTGCCCCCTTCGAAACGAATGGTCAGCGCGCCCCGGGTAACGACCAGCACTTCGTCGTAAGCCACGATCCACTCGTTGTTCACACCCTTTTTCGGGTTGATGTAATAGCCGGCGCTCATGGTCGTGCTCTTGGAGTCGTCCAGAACGTCGCCGAGGAACACTTCCTTGTCTTGGTAGCGGTGGTAGCTGGCGTCCTTGGCCGTGAGGTGGATCACTGACATGGTTACTCTCCTTTAACTGTTATTAATCGTCGTTTTCGACCCGCCAATGGCGATACGAGACGCAGGTAAAGCGCCGCACAATTTCCAGTTTCGGGTCAGCAAGACGGTTCGGCTATTGGCCCGAACTGAGGGTCACGTTAGCGAATAATCAGAAAGTTTTGGCTCGCACTTTTGCGTTTCGACGAATGCAGAAATGCGCTTGTTGTTAGGCGTGGGTAAGCACTTTTGTACAAGCAATGCCAAGGGCGGCTATGACCTGGTCTCGCCGAACGCTGCCCAATCAACGGCGCAAATATTCGCGCTTCGAATAGATGTCATTCATTGCTCGCGCCTTCTGCCGCCAAACACTCAGGCATACCTTTAGTTGCGAGTCACGCACTGTGACGTCAAATCCCTCTAATCACCTACCTGCGAAACTACTATGACGATTAAAATCCATGGCGACCTGGGCTCGGGCAGTCTTCGTCGTGTCACGACTGCGGCAAAGATCATGGGCATCGACTTCGAACGCATCAACGTCGACCTCTTCAAAGGCGAAAGCCATACACCTGAGTTTCTGAAGCTCAACCCGCACGGGCTGACGCCCGTTCTTCAGGAGGGCGAAACGGTCCTCTGGGAGTCTTCTGCAATCAATATCTACCTCGCGGAAAAGACCAACTCCCCTCTGCTTGGAAAAACCGCGAAAGAGCGCTCGGAAGTCTTGCAGTGGATGTTCTGGTCGGGCGAACAGTGGCGTGTGTTCTTCGTGCTGCTTTTCGACGAGCGTGTAGGTGCCCGGGCGATGGGCAAACCCCAGAACACGGCCGTGGTCGATCTTGCCTTGAGCAAGATTCGCACGGCGGCCCAGGTGCTCGATGCGCACCTTGCAGATCGGCAGTTTATGGTGGGCGATGAACTCACCTTGGCTGACATCGATATCGCCGCGCCCTTCTCGCAGATCGACCGATCCAGGCCGCCACTTGATGAGTTCCCGAATCTGTATGCCTGGCATCAGCGCTTGCTGGATACGGTGCCGGCGTGGGCGCAAACCAAGCGGGAGCTCGACGGCCGGATGGATGCATTCTTCAGTGCCGCCGGGCTGACCTTCTGATTTGAATCGGAGCACGGGAGCGAACTTTTACCTCACACCATATCGCGTCGTTGCAAGTTGATCTTCGACGAAGGCAATGAAAGCGCGGGCTTTCGAGCTCGCGTGGCGAGCCCCGTTGGGCAGCACCATCCATAAATCGAGGTTCTGCATCATCCAGTCGCCCAGCACTTCAACGACCTGTCCGCTTTCCAGCTCATCCTGAACGATCCATTCACTTGCCACTGCCAAGCCCATACCGGCCAGCACCGCAGCCTTCAGCCCTTCCAATGCGCTGACGCGCATCCTGGGCTGGAGCATCAGCTCGATTGAACGGTCATCCTTGGAGAAAGCGATATGTTCGCCGCCTTCGCCCCGAGACAAGACGATGGCAGCGTGCTTCTCAAGGTCGCTCGGCTCTTCAGGCCTGCCATGCTTTTCCAAGTAACTGGGGGACGCAATGACGATGCGACGACACTGGCCTATCTTGCGGGCTGTCAGGTTGGAGCTGGCTAACTTGCCCATCCGTAGCGCGACCTCAGCCCCTTCTTCCACCAGGCCGATGTTTCCATCATCCAGAAGCAGGTCGATGGTCAGGTCTGGGTGTCGCTCCAGGAATATGGGCAGCCTCGGGATAATGTGTTGGCTCATGAACGTGATGGTGCCGCTGACCCGCAACCTGCCGGTCAACGGCGCGTTCTCACCTTTGACCGCTCTTACGGCCAGGTCGGCCTCATCCAGCGTGCGCAGCGAGTGTTCATAGAATTTTTGCCCTGCATCGGTCGGCGTCAGGCCGCGTGTCGAGCGCAGGAAAAGCTGTGTACCCAGCGCCTGCTCAAGCTGCGCAACGGCCTTGGACACCGAGGGTTGGCTCAGGCTCAAGTCTTTAGCGGCCGCGCTGAACGAGTGCGTTTCGTAGACACGTACGAACGATCGCATCACATGAATCAGGTCCATTGGCTATTCGAGTTCTGCACATAAGGAAGAGGTTGCGTTAGCGTACGCCTGTTGAGGGGAATAAATCTTGGGGGCCGCTTACCATTCCTACGCGAAGGAATCAGATTTTCCTCATTTCACGTAGTCCGTTTCCCAAGCATCCTTTGGCCGCTTTTGCGCCATCGAGATGACGACTAGTCTCGCCGGGCCGCTGCCAAATCAGCGGCCGGGCCTGCAAGCCTGTTCGAACATCGATGTGCTCACCTTTGAGTCGCAGGCGTTTGCCCGTGGCGGTGCTCAATGGTGGCTGCGTACGGGTGGCCCTTTGGGCCAGCCGGGTTTTGCTCGATGTTCCCCGGACTTGCAGGCCTGTACGTAGCCGCCACCCCTCGCTCTGCAGGTGAAGGGGACGTGGCTGAATACCCACGAACGTCGAGATAAGCACATGTTGAAAATCGTCCCCGACCCACCCTGCCCCGTCGAATCCCCCGACTACCTCGAAGACATCTTGGTCGATGCCATGGAACACACCTTGTGCGGACTTGCGGTAGCCAACCAGTCAGTCGCCTGCCTCCCCAAATCCCCTGCCACGATCATGCTACGCACCGTGTCGCATGAGCTCGATGCTGTGCGTTCACTGCTGGAATGTGCTCTGGAGCGAGTGCAGCTCAAAAGCCGATCACCAATGCACTGAACCGACCTCGCAGGCAGGGCGTACGCGATCCCTGTAGGAGCGGGCTTGCCCGCGAACACCGGCAACGCCGGTGCCATCCAACCCACAACTGCCGAACGCCTGCCACCCCCACTACTGTATTGCATCCCGAAAGGATTTCCCTATGGACAAGGACCCATCCAACCGCATAGGCAAACTCGGCTGGACCGTCGGCTCCGCCACCTGCCTCGACGGCGCCACCCCAGACAAAAAGCTTTTCCGCGTAGAACCCGGCAATTGCGCCGACCACGCCCTGGAACAGGCTTCCGTGCTACTCGATAGCGCCCGCCGCGCATCGTTCATCGGCGTGATGGACAACGAACCGGTGCTGGTATGGGCTTCGCATTTTCTCAGCGAGATGGCCAAGGCGCTGGTGGATGATGCACACATGGGGATGCAGAAAACTTAGGGTGACGTAATTGGATTGCCGAACGGGTCAGCGTTACTCGTCCGGCTTCGCGTCTACATCCTTGTACTCACGAGCCTCTTCAAAGGTAGCGGATTCCAGCTCAAACGCTGCACCGGGACCATCGGCCAGCCCATGAACTGCACGGACAATACCGTCGGCGAAGCCTTGCCATACGTGCAATACCTCTGGTTTCGCCAGTCGCTTGGGCATAGATAATCAGTACTTTTTTCGACATGAATGACGGCTCCGCTGTGATGTCGATGAAGTGTCGCGGGGCCGGGGTGACCTGTGAAATCGCCAAATTTTTCTGCTAGCATCAGCCCGATGGATACCAGACGCCTTGACCTCAATCTGCTTGTGACATTGGAGACCCTTCTCATCGAGCAGAACGTGACTAGGGCGGCAGCCCGGTTGCATTTGAGCCAGCCCGCGGTGAGTGCGCAGTTGAACCGCCTGCGCGATGTGTTCAACGACCCTCTTCTTATCCCCGCACAGCGTGGAATGACACCCACCATCAAGGCATTGGAGCTGCTTGTCCCACTTCGCCAAGCGCTCGACCAGGTAAGGGCCACAGTCACCACTCACTTGAACTTCGAACCCGCTACGGCGAGTTTGACGGTATCGATCGCCTGCACGGACTACGTGCAGGCGGTATTGATCAAGCATGTCGTTGTCGCCATGCGACGCGAAGCGCCGGGTGTCCGTATCGCATTGCGCGTCCTGGACGTACCCCAGTTAGAGCTGCAAATGAGCCGCGGTGAGGTGGACCTCGCCGTGATAAACATGAACGGCGTTCCACCCGGGCTGCACTCACAACACCTCTACGAAGAAAGTTATGTGCTGATCGGACGCCATGGGCATCCGAGCTTACGCAAAGGTTTGACTGTGGATGAGTTCGCGCAGTTGGAACATGTCGTGGTGTCATTACGAGGCGGTGGCTTTTCTACTTCGGTTGATAACGCTCTGGTCGCGCGAGGTCTGAGGCGTAACGTAGTGCTGTCAGCGTCGTCATTCCTTCCAGTGCCGGAGTTGGTAGCTCAGTCGGATTGCGTGGCCCTGGTTCCACGCCGACTCGTAGAGGGTCGCAGCGAGCAACTGCTATGCGTAGAGCCTCCTTTGCCGGTGGAAGGTTTTCCGATTGGCATGTTCTGGCATGAGCGATCGGATGGTCACGCCGGCTTCAAATGGGTGCGTGAGTTTATCGCGCTCATGGCCGATTCCCGGACTTCAGTCTTCGCGCGGTAAAACCGGTTCAACTTAATCGAACACAATGCCTGGTAGTTCTGAGTGGTGTTTGAACGCTGCGGCCTTTCGCGAGGGGCAGTAGTGGGTCGAAAGCAGTCAATCACGAACCCTCTCAAACACTACACCCGACGCGCATCCCGCCTAACCGCCTGCGGCGGCACCCCAAACCCACGCATGAACACCTCGCGCATATGCCGCCGATCCCGAAACCCCGTCTCCCGCGCCACCTGCTCCAAGCTGTGCCGACTCTGCTCGATCATCAACCGCGCCGCCTCCAACCTCAACCGCTCCACCGCCCTGGCCGGCGACTGCCCGGTCTCTGCCGTGAACACCCGGGTAAACTGCCGCGGGCTCAAGTGCACCACCTCGGCCAACTCCTCCACACTCAAAGGCTGGCTCAAATGCCTGCGCGCATACTCCAACGCACTCTGGATGCGGTCTGACTTCGGCGACAGGGTCAGCAACTCCGAATGCTGCGACTGCCCCCCGGACCGGCGCTGCGGCATCACCAGCTTGCGCGCCACAGACCGCGCTACGTCGGCGCCCAGGTCCTCCTCCACCATCCCCAATGCCATGTCGATGCCGGCAGTCATGCCCGCCGAGGTCCACACCGGCCCGTCGACAATGAAGATGCGGTCTTCATCCACCTCAATCTTCGGATACAGGCTCTGCATATCCCGGGCGTGAATCCAGTGGGTCGTCGCGCGGCGCTTGTCCAGCACGCCGGCCTGGGCCAGCACGAAGGCGCCGGTGCAGATACCGGCGGTGCGCCGGGCGCTGGCGACGAAGCCGCGCACGCTCTCCAGCACCTGCGGCGACGCCGGTTCCAGGGGCGAAACCGTACCGGCCACCATCCAGCTGTCGGCAAGGCTCGGCGCGCCCAGGGGCAAGGTTTCGATCGGCATGCCCAGGGATGAGCGCACCATGCCGCCCTCCTGGGAGTAGTTCTGGATCCGGTAGACCAGCTCGCCCGCCGCCACATTGGCGTACTCGAACACCGCCTGGGAGGCCAGCGACATCACCTGAAAACCCTCGGTTACCAAATAGCCCACGCGGTGCATGGCGGCGCTCCTCGATTGCAATGTCTTGAAACGCTACCTTATGCGTCGTTTAAGACATAGGCAATGTTTCGCATCATGGCTCCACCTTCAAACAACGCAACAGGAGCAGGACCATGACCGACATTCGCAAAGGCACCGCACTCGTAACGGGCGCATCCTCCGGCATCGGCGCCGTCTACGCCGAACGCCTGGCACAGCGCGGCTACGACCTGGTACTGGTGGCGCGCAACCAGGAGCGCCTCGACACCCTGGCCAGCCGCATCAGCCTCGACACCCAGCGCAACGTCGAAGTGCTTGCCGCCGACCTGGCCAACGCCGCGCAACTGGCGCAGGTGGAGCGCAAGCTGCGCGAAGACGCCAGCATCACCCTGCTGGTGAACAACGCCGGCATCGGCACCCACACCGGTGTGCTGGAAAGCGACGTCGAGCGCATGGCCGAGATGATCGCCCTGAACATCACCGCCCTCACCCGCCTCACCTACGCTGCCGTACCCGGTTTCGTCGCTCGCCAGCAGGGCGCGCTCATCAATGTGTCCTCCGTGGTCAGCCTGGCGCCGGAGCTGTTGAACGGCGTGTACGGCGGCAGCAAGGCCTATGTCACGGCCTTCACCCATTCGCTGCACAAGGAACTGGCCGGGCAAGGTATCCAGGTGCAGGCCGTGCTGCCTGGCGCCACTGCCACCGAGTTCTGGCAGATCGGTGGCTTGCCACTGGAAAACCTCGACGCCAGCACCGTGATGACTGCCAGCGACTTGGTCGAAGGCGCCTTGCAGGACTTCGATGCCGGTGTACTGGTGTCCATCCCGGCGATGCACGACCTGCAGCACTACCAACGCTACGAGAGCAGCCGCCAGGCGCTGCTCGGCAACCTGTCCAGCAACCAGCTCGCACCGCGCTACAGCACCAAGTGAGGCCCCCGGCTCAAGGCGCCAAGTGCGCCTTGAGTGCTGGCAAACCCGCCTGCCCGTCCCAGGTGGTCACCCCCGCCAACCAGGTGTCAAGCACCTGGGGGTGCTGCTTCAGCCACGCCTTGGCCGCCGCTTCCGGCGCCATCTTCTGATACAGGATCGCCCCCATGATGTGGTTCTCCATGTCCAGGGTGAAGCTGAGGTTCTGCAACAGCCGCCCCACGTTCGGACACTCGTCCACATACCCCTTGCGGGTGCTGGTATAGACCGTGGCATCGCCGAAATCCGGGCCGAAGTAGGCATCACCGCCGGTGAGGAACTTCATCTTGAAGCGCGTGTTCATCGGGTGCGGCTCCCAGCCCAGGTAGACGATCGCCTGGTTGCGCCGCTGCGCCCTCTCCACCTGCGAAAGCATGCCTGACTCGCTCGAGGCGACCACTGAGAAACCTGCGTCCTTGAGCCCGAACGCGTTGTCGTCGATGGCCTTGAGCACAGCGTTGTTGCCGCCGTCGCCAGGCTCCAGGCCGTAGATCTTGCCGCCGAGCGCATCCTTGAACCTGGCGATGTCGGCGAAGTCCTTCAGCCCTTGGTCCCACAAGCTCTGCGGCACCGCCAGGGTGTACTTGGCGTGTTGCAGGTTCACCCGCACGATATCGATGCTGCCGTCATCGCGATAAGGCTTGAGATCCGGCTCCATGGTCGGCAGCCAGGTGCCGAGGAACACATCCATGCTCTTGCCCTCGGACAACGCCTTGAAGGTCAAGGGCACCCCGACCAGGGTCGACTTGGTCTGGTAGCCCAGGCCCTTGAGCAAGGTGGTAGCGATGGCGGTGGTGGTCTGGATGTCGGTCCAGCCGGGGTCGGACATGCGGACCAGGCGACACTGCGGTGGTTCGGCGGCGTAGCTGTTCACCGACAAAGCCAGTGCGCAACACAACAGGATGCGAGATGCAGGTTTCATGACACAGGTTCCTCTCTAGGTGGCCAGTGCAAGCGGCAGTTGTTGTTATGAAGAGGCGAAACGTTCTTGTCGTTATGAGGATTGGCTAGCGGCGAATACCGATCACCCGCCCGCAGTAGCCGGGCCGAGGCAACTCGCGATGAGCCTGGAACAACGGCGCGATTCGCACCTCGACGGCGCCGGCGAACTTCGCCCCACGCCCGGTATTGGCAGCGATGTTCATCAGCATCTGCTCGCTGACCGCCAGCAGCTGGGCATCGGCGGGCCGGTACAGGTGGTGCACGATGTGCAGGCGCTTGCTGTCATGGTCGAGCAGTTGGGTGAACACCTGCACCTGCTCGCCCAGATGGGTTTCGCTCAGGTAATTGATGTGCGCCTCCAGCGTGTACAGCGTATGGCCATATAGGGCGCGGCCATCGGCATCCAGGCCGATGTGTTCCATCAAGGCATCGGTGGCGTGGCTGAACAGCAGCAAGTAGTAGGCATCGCGCAAATGGCCGTTGTAGTCGATCCAGTCCTCGATGATCGAAGCCTGGTGAACGCGTAGCAGGGCATCCATGTGAAAGGCTCCGAAGGTCAGAGGTCGAGGACCAGATGGGGGGAAAGCGCACGGGAAACACAGATCATCATCACCTCGTTGCGGCTGCGCTCAGCCGCACTCAGCACGCTGTCGCGATGCTCCGGCGTGCCCTCCAGCACACAGGTTTCGCAGGAGGCGCAGGTGCCCTCGCGGCACGAACTCTCTACTCGCAGGCCGTTGGCCTCGAGTACCTGGAGAATGCTTTTGTCCGCCGGCACTTCCAGGGTCTGGCCGCTTCGCGCGAGCTTGACGGTGAAGGGGCGGCCCGTTTCGGTGTGCAGTTCATGCCGGGGCGTGAACCACTCGAAATGCACCTGATGCTCGGGGAAGCGGCGCGTTGCAGCTTCCACGGCGAGCATCAACGGCGCAGGACCGCAGGTGTAGAAATGCACGTTGGCCGCCTGCCGACCGACTGCCCCGGCAATATCGAACAGGCCGCCCGCCTCGTCGTCGGCATGCAGGGTCACGCGCTCGCCAAAGGGCGCCAGCACCTGCATGAACGCGGCGCGCTCGCGGCTGCGTACCAGGTAGTAGAGGTGCCATGGTCGGCCATTGGCCTGGCACCGCTGGATCATCGACCAGATCGGCGTAATGCCGATGCCACCGGCGAAGAACACCAGTTCAGGTGCGTCCGGCACCAGGGGAAAGTGATTGCGCGGCGGGCTCACCTGAAGCCGGTCGCCTACCCGCAGCACCTGGTGAACATGACGCGAACCGCCGCGGCTGGTGGGCGACAGCCCCACCCCGACGCAATAGCGGTGCCGCTCCTGGGCGTCATTGCACAGCGAATACTGGCGCACCAGGCCGTCCGGCAGGTGCAGCTCGATGTGTGCACCGGGGGAAAATGCAGGCAGCAGCTCGCCAGTCGGCGAACGTAGCTCGAGCACCACCACGTCCTTGGCCTCGGCGACCCGGTCGGTGACCTGCAAGGTCAATACTTCATCAGGCATGGAAAACCTCACGCAGCGAGAAGAGCGCCGGAGCCCGCTGGGCCCCGGCCCAGGCTCAACGGCGCCGAAACGGCGCGGTCGCCTTCAACAGATGAGTGATCAGTTCATCGCGCTGGCTCGCCAGTACCGCCCAGCTATCCTGGCCGGCCTCATCCAGCACACCTTCGACCAGCCTTGCAGCGGTCCCACTGTCGAGCCGCGGGTCGCCCAGGTCGTCCCACCAGCCGTGGAAGCTCTCGGTGTATTTCTCGCAAAACGACGCCAGGCCCTGAGGACCACCGCCGAGGTGGAACAACATCGTCGGCCCCATCGCGGCCCAGCGCAGGCCAGGGCCTGCCCATACCGCCTTGTCGACGTCTTCGACGCTCGCCACGCCGCTGCTCACCAAGTGGATGGCTTCGCGCCACAACGCCGCTTGCAGTCGGTTGGCCACATGCCCAGGCACTTCGCGATTGACCCGGATCGTCACCTTGCCCACCTGCTGGTAGAAACGCTCGGCGCGCGCCACCACATCGGGTGCGGTGCGCTCGTTGCCCATCACCTCGACCAACGGGATCAGGTGCGGCGGGTTGAACGGGTGGCCCAGGATGAAATGCGAAGGGTCCTGCCAGCCCGCCTGCATCTCGCCCAGGCGCAGGCCAGAGGCGGAAGAGGCGACGATGGCGCCGGGCTTGAGCGCGGCTTCCAACTGGGCGAACAGCGCATGCTTGATGGCGATGCGCTCGGGCACGCTCTCCTGCACGAAGTCGGCATCGCCCACGGCGCTGGCCACGCTGTCATGGAAGCTCAGTTGGCCCGGCAGGATGTTGGCCAAGCCCAGTTCGCGCAAGGTCGGCCAGGCGTTGTCGATGTAGCGGCGAACATCGGCCTCCATCGTCGGCGACGGGTCGTGGACCGCCACGTTACGGCCGCAAGCCAGGAACAGTGCGGCCCAGCTGGCGCCGATGACGCCCGCGCCGATCACCGCGACATTGTTGAACTCACTCATCAGAAGAACCTCGGTTGCAAGGGAGAGGCACAGGTCAGGCCGCCATCGACGACAAAGCACTGCCCGGTGATGAAGCGCGCCGCGTCGCTGGCAAGCCAGGCCACGGTTTCAGCGATGTCCTCGGGCTGGCCGAAGCGCCCGGCAGGATGACGGGCCAAGGCATCGGCCTTGGCCTTGTCGGGGTCATGGGCCATGGCGAAGGCGTCTTCGGCCATGGCGGTCATGATCCAGCCGGGGCTGACCGCGTTGCAGCGCACCTGTGGCCCATGGTCCACGGCAATGGAACGGGTCAGGCCATGCACGAACGCCTTCGAGGCGTTGTACACGGCCATGGCGGGGTCGGCGCAAAGCCCTGAAATGGAGCCCAGGTTGACGATCGAGCCGCCCCCTTCGAGCATGCCGGGCAGTACGGCGCGGCACAGGTTGAAGGTGCCACGAGCGTTGATCCCCATCACTTCGTCCCAGTCCTCGTCGGTGGTGTCGAGTACGGTTTTCTCCAGCTGTACACCGGCGTTGTTGACCAACACCGTGACCCTGCCGAACCGCTGCTCGGCGCGCTCGACCACAAACCGGGCATCGGCAGCGCGCGCCACATCGGCCTGCACCCACTCCACGGCGGGGTCCAGGTCACGCGGCCGAACCCCACGTCCGCAGGTGAGCACCTGGCAACCCTGGGCAAGGAACTTGTCGACGATGGCCCGGCCAATACCTCGACTACCGCCGGTGACGACTACCACAGGAAGGCTCATGGTCGTTCTCCATGAGCGAGCATGACGTGGCGAATGCTGGTGTAGGCATCCAGGGCGAACACCGACATGTCGCAGCCATGGCCCGAGCCTTTCATGGCCGCCCAGGGCATTTCCGGGGTCGCCACGCCATGGGTGTTGACCCAGGTGAAGCCGTAGCGCAGTTGGCTGCTGGCCTGCATCGCACGCCCGCTGTCGCGGGTCCACAGCGAGGACGCCAGGCCATAGCGGGTGGCATTGGCGATCGCGATGGGGTCCTGGTCCTCTGTGAAGCGCGACACCGTTACCACCGGCCCGAACACTTCCTCGGTAGCGATTTCGGCATGGTGGTCGACATCGGCGATCACCGTGGGGCTGTAAAAGAAGCCACCGCCCGCCCCGCTCGTGCCGCCGGTCACTACCTCGGCATAGGCCCGCGCCCGGTCGACGAACCCTGCCACGCGCTGACGATGCAGGGCGCTGACCAATGGCCCCATTTCCGTGCCTTTGGCCCTAGGTGCACCAACCTTGATCGACGCCGCCGCTTCGGCCAGGGCACCGACCACGCGGTCGTAAACCTTGCTGGCCACCAGCAGCCGACATGGCTGCGCGCAATCTTGCCCGGCATTGAAGAAGGCCGTGGCGCGCAGGGTCGCCACCAGGGTTTCGAGGTCGGCGTCTTCGAATACGATCACCGGGGCCTTGCCGCCAAGCTCCACATGCACCTGGCGCATCTGCCGCGCCGCAGCGCGCATGGCCGCACTGCCGGTGGCGGGTGATCCGGTGATGCTCACCGCCTCGATAGCGGCCGCGTTGAGCAGGCGTTCGCCGGTACTGCTGCCTGCGCCGTGGACGATGTTTACCAGCCCGCGTGGCACCACGTCTGCCAGCAGGTGCGCCAGGTGCAGCGTGGAAAGGGGGGTGGTCTCCGACGGCTTGAGCACCACGCTGCAACCGGCCGCCAAAGGCGCCGCCAGCTTCCACGCTGCCATCATCAACGGGTAGTTCCAGGGTGCGATGGCGGCCACCGGGCCGATCGGGTCGCGACGAATCAAACTGGTATGCCCTGGCACGTATTCACCAGCGGCCACACCCGCGAGGGTTCGCGCCGCACCTGCGAAGAAGCGAAAGGTATCGAGGGTCAGCGGCATTTCGTCTTCGAGCGCCGATGGCCAGGGCTTGCCGACGTTCAGGCTCTCCAGCGAGGCCAGTGTCTCGGCGTGCTGCTCGACGACCTGTGCAATGTCCCGCAACAGCGCTGCTCGCTGCGCCGGGGTGGTTCGCGCATAGGACTGGAAGGCTTCGTGCGCGCCGTGTACGGCAGCATCCACTTGCTCATCGTCGGCCTGGTGAACGTGCGCGATATCTTCACCGGTCGAAGGGTCGGTCACCGCCAGGGCCTGGCCGGCGCCTTCAACGCGCTCGCCGTTGATCAACATTTTCGTATACATGGTCGTAGTCCCTCAGGCCCTTACAAGGTGATCCTGTCACGCCCTTTCAAGCCCAGACGAGCGCGTGCTTCTGTCGGCGTAGCCACCTTCAGCCCAAGGCTCTCGATGATCGAGCGAATCTTCTGCACCTGCTCGGCGTTGCTCCGGGCCTTCTCGCCAGGGCCAATGAACAGGCTGTCCTCCAGCCCCACGCGCACGTTGCCGCCGAGCATCGCGGCCTGGGTGGCGAAGGTCATCTGGTGTTTGCCGGCGGCCAGCACCGACCATTCGTAGTCATTGCCGAACAGCTTCTGCGCCACGCCATGCATGTGCGTGAGGTTGTCCAGGTCGGCGCCTACGCCACCCAGCACGCCGAAGACGATCTGGATCAGGAACGGTGGCTTGACCCAGCCCTGGTCGATGATCCACGCCAGGTTGTAAAGATGGCCCAGGTCGTAGCATTCGAACTCGAAGCGGGTGCCATGGCCTTCGCCCAGTTCCTTCACGATGTACTCGATGTCGGCAAAGGTGTTGCGAAAGATGAAGTCGCGAGTGCTGTCGAGGAACGCAGGCTCCCAATCGTGCTTCCAGTTCGCGTACTTGGCCTTCATCGGAAAGATGCCGAAGTTCATCGAGCCGACGTTCAACGAGGCCATTTCCGGGCTGACCGCCAACGCGGCACGCAGACGCTCTTCACGGCTCATGCCCAAGCCGCCGCCGGTGGACACGTTGAGGACCGCATCGCTCTGGCGGTGGATCTGCCCCATGAAGTCCTGGAACAGCTCCGGACGTGGGTCAGGCTTGCCAGTCTGTGGGTGGCGGGCATGCAGGTGGATGATCGATGCCCCCGCCTCAGCGGCTTCGATGGACGAGTCGGCAATCTGCTGCGGGGTGATCGGCAGGTACTCGGACATGGTCGGGGTGTGCACGCCACCGGTGGTGGCGCAGGTGATGATCACAGGCTTGGACATGACAGGGCTCACAATTTCATTTGTTGGACTTGGGCGGTGAGGCCGCCATCGAGGACCCACAGCTGGCCGCTGGCATAGCGCGCCTCGTCACTGGCCAGCCAATAGACGAGGTTGGCGACATCCTCCGGGGTGCCGTAGCGCCGGGTGAGGTGAACGTCACGCACCGCGCTTTCCAGGCTGGCGATGTCGCCGTGGTCGCGGAAGAAACTGCGCAGCATCGGTGTGTCGATGTAGCCTGGGCAGACCGCGTTTACCCGGATACCCTCGGGGCCGTGATCGCAGGCCATGGCGCGCGTCAGCGCATGCACTGCACCTTTGCTGGCGCAATAGGCGGCCAGACCGGGGTCGGCAATGAAGCCGTCATAGGAGCCGAAGTTGATCACGCTGGCCCCGGCGCTCTCGCGCAGCAATGGCAGGGCGTGCTTGCTGACCAGGAAGGTGCCGGTGACATTCACCGCGAACACCCGGTTCCACACCTCCAGGCTGGTGTGCTCGATGGTCTGCTCTACCTCGATCCCCGCAGCATTGACCAGCACGTCGAGCCGCCCCTGTGTGCGTGCCACCTGCTGCATCGCGGCTTGCACCTGGGCCTCGTCAGTCACGTCCAGACGCAGCGTTTCGATACCCTGCCAACCTGGCCCAGGCGAGAGGTCCGCGGCGTACACCACCGCCCCCTCCTTGGCCAGGCGCTCGCACACCGCCCTGCCGATACCACCGGTGCCGCCGGTCACCAGTGCGACCTTGCCTTGCAGTCCCTTGCTCATGGCTTGACGCTCCGTGCGTAGGCGTCCAGCACCAGCCCATGGAAATGGTGCAACGCATGCTCGGACTTACCCGACCCGTTGGGGTCGGTGACGATACGCCCCTGCTCGAACGCCGGTGTCTGCATGCCCCGCTGGACGTTCTCCACCAGGGCGATGTCCTCGACTTGCAGCACTTCGTCGAGGTAGCGGATCGCTTCTTTCTCCATGTCGTCCGGTTCGGGCGTCTCGAGGAAGAAGTCGTAGGTTTCGAAGGTGCGGTCCGGCCCCATGGGCACGATGTTCAGCACGATCATCGAGCTGCGCCCGGGGTAGCGCATCAGGCAGGTGTTGGGCCACAGCCACCACACCGCATGGGTGCGCACGCTGGCCTTGGAGACGTCGTAGGCAGAGTTCTGGCCCTTGCCCGCCTCGGCCATGTGGCTGGAGTAGATGCCGTGGGTCTGGACCTTGTAGGTGTCCATGTCCACCAGGGTGCAGAAGTCCTTGTGCGCCGTGGGGCAGTGGTAGCACTCGAGGAAGTTGTCGACCACGTTCTTCCAGTTCGACTTGATCTCGTAGGTCAGCCGATGGGCGAAGGTGAGCTTTTCGATGTCGGGTGCCCAGTGCAGCACTTCCTTGGCCAGGTCGCCGGACTGCTCGTGCAAAGGAGCAGCAGCGACATCGAGGTTGACGTAAACGAACCCGCAGAACTCCTCCACCAACACTGGCGTGAGGTGGATCTGGTTCTTGTCGAAGTCCTTCAGCCCACCGACGTGGGGCGCGGCGACCAGCCCGCCGTTCAGCCCATAGCACCAGGAGTGGTAGGGGCAAACGATGCGACGGGTCTTGCCTTCGCCTTGCAGCACGGGGTGGGCGCGGTGCTTGCACACGTTGTAGAAGGCGCGCAGCACGCCATCCTGATCGCGAACCACGGCAATGGGGTGGCCGGCGATGTCCACGGTGGTGTAGCTGCCCGGCTCGCGGACCTTTTCGACGTGGCATACCCACTGCCAGCTTTTCGCGAGGATCTGCTGCTGATCGAGGCGAAACCACTCCGGCTGCACGTAGGCATCGGCACGCAGCGACTGGGAGACCAGCGGGTCCGGGTGGTAACCCTGCTTGATCGATTCGAATTGGCGAGGATGCAGCAATTCAGACATATCAACGGCCCTTTTCTTGTCACGGACATGGGGTCGTGCCCGTTCTCTGGGGTTGATAGTGGTCTGGGTGAGGATGGCGAAATGTGCAGAAAAAGCCGCGTTTTGTGCTTATTCAGCCATTGTCGTTTTTAGATACGTGCACGCTGTCGGCGACAGGCTCAGCGGTCCTTACCGAGCTGGTGCATGGGCCAGGCCCGGTAATCGAAGGGTACCCGGCCCTCCTGACGGTCCTGGCGCGGGGTAAGGCCGAAACGCTCGCGGTAGATACGACAGAAGTGCGACTGATTGGGAAAACCCGAGGCAACACCGACCTTGGTCAGCGCAAGGTCGGTCTGGGTAATCAGGCCACGCGCCCGGTCCAGACGAATGTCGCGGTAATAGAGCGCGGGGCTTTTGTGCACCACCTGGCGGAACAGGCGATCGAGCTGGCGCTGCGATATACCGACCTGCTCGCAGATCTCGGGAATGCTCAGTACCTCTTCCAAGTGCTTTTCCATCAGCTTGATCGCCTGCCGGACCACCAGCGTAATGGTGTGGCCGAGCGGTTGCCGGGCCTCGGGGTTCTGCTGGGCGCTGCCGGGGCGAAATTGCTGGTGGAATACATACCGCGCAGCTTCGTTGGCCAGGGTCTCGCCATGCAGGTTGCGAATCAGCTGCAAGGCAGTGTCGGTGGCGGCCGCGCCACCGCAGCAGGTGATGCGGTTCTGGTCGAAAACGTAAAGGTCTTCGACGATGGTGATGTCCGGGTAAAGCTCGAGCAATGCGTCGATATGTTCGTAGTGCGCAGTGGCGCGGCGCCCTGAAAGCAGGCCCGCCTCGGCCAGCAGGAAGGTGCCTGTGTCGATTGCCCCCAGCATGCAGCCCCTGCTCACCCAGCCCCGAAGCAGGCCGTGCAAGTAGGTGCCCTGATGCTGCTCGGGCGCCCAACTACACGACACCAAAACCAAGTCCCAGGGCTCGTCGCGCAGCGTTGCAACCGCTTGGGTGCAAAGCTCCATGCCGTTCGAAGCTTTGACTCCGGCACCCTCGAGCGAGGCGAACGCCCAGTGGAAACGGCTCTCGCCACTGAGGTAGTTGGCCGCCCGGAAAGGGTCGACGAAGGCGGTGGTCGCAGCGGCGTTGAAATAGGGAAAGACGATGACCAGGAACCTGAACACACGCATCTCCGGCAGGTGTCGATGCGCGTGATGATAGGCCCAGGCGCGGGGGCGTTGTAAACCACCATCAACGCCTCGGCCCAAGCAGAAGCAGGCTCACACTCAAGTCTCTGCCTATCTCCTGGTCGCTCGACTGCAACGACAAATACCAGGTGTTTCTCCGAGCGTCTTCAACCTTCACCGCCCGCCTCGACATACGCCCCATAGCTGGTGTATCCCTCCGCGCCCTGTGTAAACCAGGTGCTGGCATCATCCGCAGCCAATGGCAGCCCTCGCTGGCTGCGTGCCGGGAAATCCGGGTTGGCGATGAAGGGCCGGCCAAAGGCGATGGCATCAGCCTGCCCGGCATCCAATGCGGCCTGGGCACGCGCCAGGTCGTAGTCGGAGTTGAGAATCAACGTGCCGTTGAAGGCCTTGCGAATCGCGGCGGCCACGGGCGGGGTCTCGGACTTGCCGAAGGTGCCGTCCATGGGCGGTTCGCACAATTCAAGGTGAGCTACACCTAAGGCCGACAACACCTCGGCTGCACGCACGAACAACGCTTCAGGGTTGCTGTCGCGCACACCCAGGTCATGGCTGCTGGGCGACAGGCGTACGCCGGTACGCTCCTTGCCGATCACCTTGATGACCGCCTCGGTCACCTCGCGCAGCAGGCGCACACGGTTATCGATCGAGCCGCCGTAGGCATCCAGGCGGAAGTTGCTGCCGTCACGCAGGAACTGGTCGATCAGGTAGCCGTTGGCGGCGTGTATCTGCACACCATCGAAGCCTGCCGCCATGGCATTGCGGGTGGCGCTGCGGAAGGTTTCCAGCAACGGCCCTATCTCATCGACGGCCAGTGCCCGGGCCGGGGCGTAGGGCTGCTTGCCGGTGTAGGTGTGGGCAAGGCCTGGGGCGGTGGTCACCGAGGCAGAGACCGCTTGGCCAGCGGGCAGGAAGCTTGGGTGCACCGAGCGCCCCATGTGCCACAGCTGGGCGATGATGCGCCCTCCAGCAGCGTGCACCCGGTCGGTGACCTGGCGCCATCCCTCGACCTGCGCTTGCGACCAGATACCCGTGGCATAGGCCCAGCCCAACCCTTGCTGGCTGATGCCGATGGCCTCGGAAATGATCAGGCCGGCACCGGCACGCTGGGCGTAGTAGTCGGCCATGATCGCGGTCGGCAGGTGCTCGCGGGTACCACGTCCACGGGTCATGGGGGCCATGAGCAGGCGGTTGGGCAGGGTCAGTGCACCCACTTCAAGGGGCGTGAAGATGGAAGTCATGAAATTTCTCCTCGTCGGTTGAAGGGGTTCAGGCCAGCCGCGCGCCACCGTCGACATTGAGCACGGCACCGTTCATGTAGGTGTTGTTCATCAGGAAGACCACCGCGTTACCGGCTTCCTCGGCAGAGCCCAGACGGTGCAGTGGCAGCGCTTGCTCGAGCGAGGCGACGAAGGCGTCACGCCCTTCGCCCAGGGCCTTGCCAAGGATCGGCGTGTCGATCGGGCCGGGCGACAGGGTGTTTACCCGCACCGGCGCCAACTCCAGGGCCAGGCCTCGGGCCAGTGCCTCCATGGCGGCGCTCGCTGCGGCCAGCACGGCGGTGCCGAAGGCATTCGGGCGGTCGGCGAGGTTGCCGGAGATGAAGGTGATGGAGCCTTGCCGGGACAGCCTGTCACCCAATGCGCGGATGGCATGCACCGAGGCCCACATGCGTTCTTCGAAGGCACGGCGCAGGTGGTCCACGTCGGCGTCCAGCACGCGGCCGGCGACGAAGCTGCCCGCCAGCAACACCAGATGGTCGACCTGGGGAATATCCGCCAGGGCGGCGTGAATCGTTTCGCTGCGGGTCACGTCTGCCGCACGCCAGCCGGCCAGGCCGTGGTCGTGGGCCGCTTGCTGGGCACGCTCGGCATTCGAGCCGATGACGATGACCTCGGCACCGGCGGCCTTGGCCTGGATCGCCGCAGCCAGGCCGATGCCCGAGGTGCCACCGAAGAGCACCACGGTTTGACCGGCCAGGTTGTTGGGCAGCGACGCGTTCAGTTGAGCAGTGTTCATGGGAGGTTCTCCAAGTGGGAATGCCCGGTTGGCATTCGATGGAGAGAAGCTTACGGATCGGAACCAACATTGATAATTAGGCCGTAATTCGCTTTACTCATGCCATGACGGAACGAATAGGCTTGGACCGCCTCACAGGTCTGATCGCATTTGCCCGCGCGGCCTCCCTGGGCAGCTACACCGCAGCCGCGCGGGTGCTGTCGGTGTCGCCCTCGGCCGTGAGCAAGAGTGTGCAGCGCCTCGAAGAACACTTCGGGCTCAAGCTGTTCACCCGTACCACGCGCTCGCTGACCTTGACGCCCGAAGGGCGCGAGCTGCACGAGCGTGCGCTGCGCATCCTGGAAGAGGTGGAAGGCATCGACCAGGCGGCGCTGGCAACCCGCGCCGAGCCTTCGGGGTCGCTGAAAGTCACGGCGCCCTTCCCCATCGGCCTGAACATCCTGGCCCCGGCGCTGCCGCGCTTTCGCCAGCGCTACCCGCGCCTGGCCATCGACCTGCGCCTGGGCGACCAGCAGGCCGATATCATCGAGCAAGGCATCGATGTGGCCATTCGGGTAGGCAACCTGGCCGACTCGCGGCTGATCTCTCGGGTATTGGGCCCACACCGCACGGCGGCATTCGCCTCACCTGGCTACCTGGCCCAGCGCGGCACGCCCTTGCATCCGCAAGACCTGCTGCAGCATGAGTGCGTGAACTTTCGCTACCAGAGTTCAGGGCAGGCGTTGCGTTGGCCGTATCAGGAAGGTGAGCGCCTGCTCGAAGTGACGCCTCAAGCAGGCATTACCATCGACCTCAGCGATGCCGTGGCGATTACCCTGGCCGCCGGGGGCGGTATCGGTATTTCGCCCTGCTATGTAGCCGCGCCCTATGTGCAACGCGGTGAACTGGTGCCGGTGCTGCCACAGTTCAGCGTGGAGCGCTTCCCGATTACAGCCTTGTGGCCGGAAAGCCGTCGCGGCAGCCCGAACGTGAAGGCGTTCGTGCAGTTCCTGGGCGAGCTGTTCCCCTCGCCCGCACCTTGGGACCAGGTGGTGAAACAGGCCTCACAAGGGTCGTTCAGCGCCGCCCCGACCCTGCTCAAGCCGTGAAACCACCATCGACCAACAGTTCGGCACCACTGACGAAGGCCGCACCGGGGCTTGCCAGGTAGGCCACGGCAGCGGCGATATCCTGGCCTTCGCCGTAGCGGCCCACGGCGATGTTCGGGCGTACGAAGTCGGCCACCGGGCCGTCGGCGGGGTTCATGTCGCTGTCGGTTGGGCCGGGGTGCACGGTATTGACGGTGATGCCACGGGGGCCAAGGTCACGCACCAGGCCACGGCTGAAACCTGCGACGGCGCCCTTGGTCAGGGTGTAGGCCGAGGCAGTGCCGAACGCCGCGTACTGCACCATGGAGCTGCCGATATTGATGATGCGCCCGCCGCGCCCCATGTGCCGCAGGGCCTCCTGGGTGGCGACGAACACGCCGGTGACATTCACCGCCAGAATACGCTGCAAGTCCGCCAGGGCGATGTCTTCGGGGGCGCCGAGTACGCTGATGCCGGCATTGTTGACCAGGATATCGACCTTGCCGAACTGCTGCGCCACCTGCTGCACCGCGCGTTGTACCGCGCAGGGGTCGCCGGCGTCGGCGGCCAGGGCGATGGCCTTGCCGCCAGCACGCGTTATGTCCTGTACCACCGCCTCGGCGCGCTCGGCCGAGGCGTTGTAGGTGATGGCGACGGTAGCGCCGTCGGCGGCCAGGCGCTTGGCGATTGCAGCGCCGATGCTGCGCGAGCCGCCGGTGACGATGGCGACTTGGTTGGCCAGGGGTTGAGTGTGGGTAGTCATGTTGGGTGCCTCATGGGTGTGTGGAAGGTGAGGCTATGAAACACCCTTGCGCTTAAACTGATTAGTCGGTAATGAGTGGAATCATTTTCAACGAATGCTTGAAGGGAAACGATGGAGACCCTGGCCAACCTGAATGCCTTCGTCCGCAGTGCCGAGGCTGGCACCTTCTCGGCAGCGGCCCGCCAACTAGGCCTGACACCGGCGGCGGTCAGCCGCAACGTGGCGCAGTTGGAGGCCAACCTGGGCGTGCGCTTGTTCCAACGCAGCACGCGCCAACTAACCCTGACCGAAGCGGGCGAACGCTTTTTACAGAATGTGGGCGCAGGGCTGCACAGCGTGCAGGCCGCCATCGACGACCTGGCCAGCAACGCCGGGGCGCCAGCGGGGGTGCTGAGGGTTTCGGCGGCGCCGACCTTCGGCCTGGCCTACCTGCTGCCTTTGATGCCTGCCTTTCTCGCCCGTTACCCGGCAGTGGTGCCCGAATGGCAGCTCGACAACCGCCAGGTGGACCTGATCGCCGACGGCTTCGACGCGGCCGTCGGCGGCGGCATCGAGCTGTCGCCCGGCGTGGTCGCCAGGCCCCTGGCGCCAGCGCACCTGGTGCTGGTGGCGGCGCCAACGTTCCTGGCAACGCACCCGCCCATCGAACGGCCGGAGCAACTGCGCGAAGTGCCGGGCTTGGGGATGCGCTCGCCGCAGACTGGACGTGTGCGTCAGTGGACGCTACAAGATCGCAACGGCCAGCAGCATGGCCTGGAAGTGAACGCGCAGATGCTGTTCAACGACCCACAAGGCCTGTGCCAGGCAGCGCTGCTGGGCATGGGGGTGGCCTTGCTGGCCATGCCGGATGTGCTGGCGCACCTGCAAAGCGGCGCGTTGCAGCGTGTGTTGCCAGGTTGGTACGCCGATGCCGGGCCGATCTCGCTGTATTACGCCAGCCAGAAGCTGTTGCCCGCCAAGACGCGGATATTCATCGACATGCTGGTGGAACAGGCGCGGGAGCAACGCTGGATGGAGCGCTTCGACGCCCGGCCCTGAACAACCTCAGAGCGACACCAACCCGTGCTCCAGCGCGTACTTCACCAAGGCCGCCGCCGTATCGATGTTCAGCTTGCGCCGAATGCTCAGCCGGTAGGTCTCTACCGTACGCACGCTGATCCCCAGCTCCCGGGCCATCTCCTTGTTGTTGGCGCCCCTGGCAATCATCGCCAGCACCTGTATTTCACGCGGCGTCAGGTCGTTCTCGTCGCGGCTGTTGCTGACCAGCTTGCGGGCGATTTCCGGGCTGTAGAAGCTGCCGCCGGCGGCAATGGCCTCGATGGCCGCCACCAGCTCGGTGGACGGCGCGTTCTTCAGCACATAGCCCAAGGCGCCAGCGTTGATCGAGGTGCGCACGTACTCCTGGTTGTCGTACATGCTCAGCATCAGGATCTTGATGCCGGGGTACAGCGCGCGCAGCTTGCGGGTCAGCTCCAGGCCGTTGATGTCCGGCAGGCCGATGTCCAGCAGCAGGATATCCAGCTCGGTGCAGGCCACCAGCTCCAGCGCCTGGGCACCAGACTCGGCCTGGCCGACCACCTGGAAGTTCGGCAGTGCGCTGAGCAGCGACTTGACGCCGTCGCGCACCAGGACGTGGTCATCGACCAGGGCGATTCGGATGGGGCTGGTAGGGCTCATGGCAGTCTCGGGCATTCGGGGTAAAGAGGCCGTTCAAACGCGGCCTATCGGTATCTGGATCTGCAATTCCGTGCGCCCCTGGTACGAGGCGATGCTGAAACTACCACGGTGGTGGTCGACCCGCTCGCGGATATTGCGCAGGCCGATGCCATGGCTCTCGTCGGCGGCATCAGGGTCGAAGCCCACGCCGTTGTCCTGCACACGCAGCACGATCAGGCCTTGGCGGGCAGAGAGCGAGATTATAGCGGCGCTGGCCCGGGCATGGCGCTCGATGTTCGCCAGCGCCTCTTGGATGATGCGGAACAGGGTCAGCGCCAGGTCCGCGTCGACTTCCGTTTCGTTCAGGCCGCACTCGTAGCGGGTATGGATCGCCGTGCGCTGCTCGAACTCGCGTACATGCTGGTCGATGGCCGGCGACAGCCCCAGGGTGTCGAGCAGCGAGGGGCGCAGGTCGTGGGAAATACGGCGTATTTCGCCGATCGCCGCCCCCAAGCGGGTGGTGCCCTTGCGCAGGTTCTCCAGCCCTTCCTCGCGACCGTTGGCCACTTCCATGGCGGCAAGCTCGAACTGGAACTTGATCGACACCAGCAACTGGCTGATGCCGTCGTGCAGCTCGCGCGACACCCGCGAGCGCTCCTCTTCCTGAAGGTTGACGATACGCTGGTTGAGCACCGACAGCTTGCTGTCGGCCAGGCGGTGCTCGCTGACGTTGAGCATCAGCCCGCCGGCGAAGATCACCAGCACCGCCAACAGGGAAAACGAGCCGATCGCCAGGACCGTGGTCAGTACGCCCGAGGCGACTTCCTGGCGCGACTTCAAGGTGGCGACCTCGACATCGTCGATGTAGATACCGGTGCCCAGCATCCAGCCCCAGCGTTCGAGCATGACCACGTAGGCAAGCTTGCCGGTGCTCAGGCCCGTGGAGGGTTTTTGCCAGGCGTACAGTTGATAACCGCCGCCCTGCTCGGCGCTTTTGAGCAGGGCCTGGATCACCGGCAGGCCGTTCTTGTCGGTCATGCCGATCAGATCCTTGCCCACCAGGTCGGCCTGGCGCGGGTGCATCAGGCTCTTGCCGTGGCGGTCGTAGACGAAGAAATAGCCATCCACGCCAAAGCTGGCATGGGAAAGAATCTGTAGGGCGCGTTGGCGCGTCTGCTCGTCGTCGGCGCCGCTGTCGTACAGCGGGGCGATCAGGCTCATGGCCAGTTCCAGGTAGTTCTTAAGCTCGGCCTTCTTGGTGGCCATGATGCTGCTTTCCACCAGCCGCGCCTGTTCTTCCTCGAGCTTGCGGCTCTGGGCGAACACCAGGACGCAGATGAACAGCACCGACACCAGCAACGGCAGGACGCTGAGGGTGACGATCTTGTGTTTGAGTTGCATGGGTTTGGCCCGGAAAAAGAAAGAGGGGCCGCAAGGCGGCCCCTCTTTTATGACACGTTCAGCGGCTCAGCAGCAACGCACGGGGCGACCGCTGCCGCCTCCGTAGCGCGCGTCCTGGCGCTCACGGAAGAAGGCGTCGTAACTCATCACCGGCTTGTCCGGGTGCTGGCTCTGCATGTGCTCGACGTAGTAGTCGTAGTCAGGCATGCCAACCAGCATCCGAGCGGCCTGGCCGAGGTACTTGCCCATCTTGCCCAGGTCGTTGAACATCGATCTGTCCTCAGGCCTCAGGCATAGGCTGGTACGGCGACTCCTTGTCGGTACGCTCTTCCTTCACCCAGGCACGGCGACCGACCTTGATGGCGTAGAACAGAATGCTCAGTGTCACGCACAGGAACAGCACGCTCAGCGTGGCGTTGGTGTAAGCGTTGAACACCACGTGCTGCATCTGCCCCAGGCTCTTGGCCGGAGCCAGTACTTGGCCGGCGTCCAGTGCGGCGCTGTACTTCTTGGCCAGGGCCAGGAAGCCGACGGCCGGGTTCGGGTCGAACAGCTTGATCAGGCTGGCGGTGACGGTGCAGATCAGCAGCCAGGTAGCAGGTACCAGGGTGACCCACACGTACTTCTGGCGCTTCATCTTGATCAGCACCACGGTGCCCAGCATCAGCGCGATACCGGCCAGCATCTGGTTCGAGATACCGAACAGCGGCCACAGGGTGTTGATGCCGCCCAGCGGGTCGACCACGCCTTGGTACAGCAGGTAGCCCCACAGTGCCACGCAACCGCCGGTAGCGAGCATGTTGGCGCCCCACGACTCGGTGCGCTTCAGGGCTGGCACGAAGCTGCCCAGCAGGTCCTGCAGCATGAAGCGACCGGCACGGGTACCGGCGTCCACTGCGGTGAGGATGAACAGCGCCTCGAACAGGATCGCGAAGTGGTACCAGAAGGCCATGGTGTTCTCACCCGGCAGCACCTGGTGCAGGATCTGCGCGATACCTACCGCCAGGGTCGGTGCACCACCGGCACGGGCCAG